>CAVKUP010000073.1:0-2047 GCA_963659735.1 bacterium | reverse complement strand
ATAAGAATGAGTGTTTTTTGTAAAATATTTGTAAAAAGATTCGTAGAATATCTTAATCTACGAATCTTTTATTATGCTTTAATCATAACAAATATAAGGGTAAAATGCAAATACTAAGTATCAAAAAAATGATAAAAAGATTAATTCTTAAAAATGAGAAAACCATTATAAAATAAGAGTAAAATTCAAATTTGGTGTATCAAAGAATAAGATAATCTTTGATATAGGGAGGAATTAAGAAATGAGAGAAAATTATAAGGGTTTTACATTGGTTGAATTATTAGCAATCATAGTTATTCTTGCAATTATTGCATTAATAACAACACCAATTATTTTAAATGTAATTGAAAATTCAAGATTAAATGCAGCAAAAGATAAAGCGTGGGGAACAATAGATGCAGTAAGAATAGCATATGCAACTGCCCAAACAAGTGAACAAGAAGTAGGACTTCCATATACTATTAAATATCCAAAAACATCTGCTTCAGATAGTACAACTGATAGTTCTACAGGTGGTGGAAAAGGTAATGGATATATTAATAGTACAGAAGTAAAAGCAAGTGGAGAAAATCCAACAGAAGGAACAGTTACAATAAGCAATAATGGAACAATAACAGCAAGTTCATTAAAGTTTGGCAATTATTATTGTAGTACAATTGATGGAAAAGGTGGCAAAGTAGATGCAACTAAAATGTACTGTTCAAAAACACCAAATGATGTTATCGTACCACTTACACCACAGGACCTAACTACTAAAACAGTTACATCAGGCGACGGCTTATATTTAGATTCTACTGAGTCTGGGAGATATGTATATAAAGGAGCAGATCCAAATAACTATATAACACTAGGTTCTGATACATATAGAATAATATCAGTAGAGTCAGATGGAACACTCAAAGTAATCAAAAATGAAAGTATTGGTAACCTGCCATTTGATTCATCATATGAAACAAGTATATCAGGAGTAACAGATGAAGATTCTGTTACTGGGACAAGATACACAAATATATCTACAGATTATTGTTATCAAAAAAATCATCCAACTGAAAAAAATTATGTGGGATGTAATGTGTGGGGAAGCAAAACAACTATGTTAGACTCATCAGGAAACAATATAACACAAATGCCAAGAGAAATAGGAGGAACATCATATAATCTACCAGATGCTGAAGCATATATAAATACATATTTAAATAGTACATGGTTAAATACATTATCAAAAAATGTCCAAAATAAAATAACAAGCCATACATTTAATGTGGGATTAGTTGATTGGAACGAAACAAATCTAGCAAATACAGTAGCTCAAGAAAAAGCATATAAATGGAAAGGTAAAGTAGGGTTAATAAATGTGAGTGACTATATAAATGCAAGTACAGATTCAAACTGTATAAATGGTGTTTCTTCATATCGCGATTATACTTGTTATAGTAACGTTGCCACATATAATTGGATGTCTTCAGCAGTGATAAAGTCTAGAAACCTTTGGACAATCACACCGCCTTTGGATAGTAATGAAGTGTATGATGTTGTTGGTTATGCGCTCAAAAGTGCCTGTGCGGACAACATTTTAGGTGTTTTTCCAGTTTTCTATCTGTCATCTAATATCACATTAACAGGTGAAGGAACATCAGGCAGTCCATATATCGTAAATTGAGACTAGTGAAAATAGAAATTAAAAAAGTTGGCTTTAAAAATTAAAAAAAATGGATAAAAATTTGAAATAAAAAACACATGTTTTTACTTTGATATTTAGGTTCTTTGTCAAATAGTGTTGGTGAACAATAAATTTGATAAATGAATTGATATTATAGGGATGATGAAAGTCATCCCTTTATAATGTCTTTAATTAAGAAAATACGAGATATAAAATGATCATATTTTTTATAACCGAAAGCAATTCTTTTAATGCATTTTATTAAATTATTAGTTCCCTCAATAATGCCATTATTAATATCATATTTAAATGAATTTTCAATATATTTAATATTTTCTTTGTATAATTTTAATGCTTGTTTCATTTTTAAAGATAAATTTTTATTTT
>CAVKUP010000072.1:0-2063 GCA_963659735.1 bacterium | reverse complement strand
TCATAGCTTGTTCACAAGTTACTACTTTACTATCAGAAGATGTATTGTTTGAACTAGCAGGTTCATCCTTCTTTGTTTCTGCCTTACTATCCTTATAGCAAATAGCATAAGTAGAGAATTTATTAGTTTTGAATGTTAAAACTTTATTATCTGTATTTAATTCAACATCTTCATCATCTAATGTTGTTGTTTCATCACCATGTATTCTTATTATCTTAATAGATTTGTTTTTTAATGTATTGACAGTTTCATCTTTTAGATAAAGAGTAACAGCAATCTTTTCACCTAACTCAGATATTGTTGTATTTGTTATTTGTCCATCTACCTTGTTAATAGCTGTTAAAGTGATATCTAAAGGAATGTATTTTAATTCTTCTTTAGAAGTATCAACTTTTAATTCTTTTACCACACTCTCTTTAACTGATTCAATTTTTTTAGTTTCATCTGAAGACAACGTCTTTGGAACAGAATTTAATTCAATTTCTGTAGAAGAATCAACTACTACTGGATCGCCGTTTTTATCTTTAACGTTATTGCTATCTGCTAAGGTGTTTATTGTGTCTCTAGTTTCATCGCTTACTGCAGCTGTATTTTCTTTTACATCTACTTTCGCGTCTTTGCTAACAGCATTATATTTACCATCTAATTTAACAACATTATAACCTTCAGCTAGGTACTCAGAAACATCGTTTGAGAAAGTACCACCTTTTACTGTAATTGCATTTTCTACCGTATTATTTGCCGCAGTTATCGGCTTATTATATGTGCCACCATTAATCACTAATGTACTTGAGTCGGTTCTATCTTTATCATCAGTGCCAATATAAACACTATAATTTTTCCCATCAAAATTACAATCATTTATTACAACAGTTGATTTTCCTGTATTTCCTTTATAGCCATCATCTGAAATATATATACCATAATAATCTCCAGAAATTGAAGTACCACCGTTAATAACAACATTTCCTGAATTAATACCAATGCCGCCCTTTTGTCCTGAAATATATACATTTTTTCCTTCAGCAGGACTTATAGTAAGATCACCAACAGAGATAATCGCATAAACTACAGTACTATTACTAGTAATTGTTCCACCATATATTTTTACATTGCCGTATTGATTATAAATACACTGCGCACCATTCCAAAGCTTCTTATCATCTTGCCCATTAGGAACGCTTAATGTACCACCGTTAATAATTAAATTAGCATTTGGATTATTCCATACAGATGCGCCACCATTACCACTATCAATTGATGCATAAGTTCCACTGTTTATAGTTAAAGTACCATAATTATCAATACCTCTTGAATTCATTGATCCGGTACCAATAGAATCTTCAAGTACTAAAGTACCATTATTTACAAGAATATAATAATGTTTTCCGGTAGTTTCTTCCGCTGTAGAAATTGTTTTACCATTTAAATCAATTGTTATATTCTTTCCTTCGCCAACAGATAAAGCTCCATTGATATCTTCAACATCATCCAAGATAGTTATTCTCTCACCTGATTCAGCAGCATCAATTGCTGATTGCAATGTTGTATATTTGCAATCATCATTATCGCAATCACCGACTTTTGCTACATTGCCAGCATCATCTGCACTTACTGTTAAGCACATAGAAAATGCCATGAGTAAAGATAATGTTAAAGTTAATAATTTTTTCATAGCCTATTTCCCTTTCCTAAATAAAATTAATAACAATAAACAAACATATAAACCTTTTATTTATTTAAAATTATTATAACCCCCCCCCGTGTCAGGATTCAAGTCAAAAACTCTTTGACGATCATGTAAAATGGTTGAGGAATTAAAAAATGATATTCCTTTATAATTGTAGAACGACACAATAATTTACCCACAAAACGACAAGATAATTTACCCAATGAGGATATTAGTTTAACGTTCTACAACAAAAAATAAGGACAACCTTAGGTTATTCCCCTAAAGTTACCCCTTAATTGTTCGGCATCCCCCTAAAGTGTTTGGATACCCATATAAATAAAATAAGGGGTCTAATTCCCATTAAACCCCAAATAAATAAACTTATTTTGAA
>CAVKUP010000071.1:0-2072 GCA_963659735.1 bacterium | reverse complement strand
GATATATTCGATGTTGTCAACTGTTTTTTTTCTTTTTGTTTTTTTGTTTTTTGATTTTTTTACGCAAATAAAAAAACTGCTTAACAATTATCTCTTATACATATATAATATATGCACTCAATATTAAAATGTTTACATTTTTCTTTCAAAGATACAAACTCGATACTTCTTTTGCATCGACTGCTTATATAATACCACTAATAAGAGGTATTGTAAAGGCTTTTTTGTAAAAAAATAAAGTTTTCTGTAACTATTTACAGCCTATCAACAGAAAAAAATATTTTTAAGGGTAAATCAGCATAAAATAAGGCTTTTATAGTAAAAGTTATCAACAAAAGACTTTTTATAAAAAATCAAGTCTTTTTTTTATATTTTTTTATATTATAATTAATATATAGTAAAGAACAGAAGGTGATATTTATGACAACTTCTTTAGGTAAATTACAATCTAAGGTTATCAAACAAGAACAAGAAATTATTGAATTAAAAGATAAATTAGCTGATAAGAGCGAAGAAAATCGCCTTTTAAAACATAAATTAGAAAAATTGGAGAAAGAGTTTGAAAAAAAGGTTGATGAAAAAGTAAATAATGCAGTCAATAAAGCGATTGCATTAGTAACAGAAAAATACGATAAAATAATTGCTGAAAAAGATAAACGTATTTTTGAATTAGAATGTAGACTTAATATAAATAGTGATAACTCTAGTTTACCAAGTAGTAAAGATCCAATTTATAAATCTAAAATATGTAATTCTAGAGAAAAAACTGGTGAAAAACCAGGAAGAAAAATTGGTCATAAAAAAGAAGGTCTTAAATATTTCAATGATGATGAAGTAACTGAAATAGTAGAACATACAATTGATGTTTGCGACAGATGTGGTCATCATGATCTAGATATAGAAAATGTTAAAGTAAGAGATGAGATTGATTACGAATTTAAAATAATAAAAAGAAGACATAAATATTATGAATACAAATGTAAGAAATGTGGAAATAAAATAACAAGTAAAATACCTCCAGAATTACATGGAGAAAATCAATATGGTTCTGAAGTTAAAACATTAGCATTAACACTAACTAATTATGGATTTATAGCTTATAATAGAACTAGAAAAATAATATGTGGCTTAACAAATGGTGAAATAGATCCAAGTGAAGGATATCTAACAAAATTACAAAAAAAAGCATCTGATAAATTGCAAGATTTTGCTTTTGATGTAAAAGAAAAAATTCTTAAATCAAAACTTAATTATTGGGATGATACTGTTGTAAAAATAGGAGAAAAAGATAAGGCATGCATGAGGGTATACACTAATGGTAAATATACTTTATATAAGGCACACATTTCAAAGGATACTGAAGGAATGGACGAAGATGGTATTTTACAAAATTTACCATCTGATTGTACCGTAATGCATGATCATTTACTCCATAATTATTGTGATGATTATAGTTATCAAAATATTGAATGTAATGCACATGTTTCTAGGAAATTAAAAGGTATAAGTGAAAATACAAAACATAAATGGTCAGAAGAAATGAGAAATTTACTAGAAAGTATGTTATCAAAAAGAGATTCGAATTTAAAGTTAAAGATAACAAAATTTACGGATAAAGAAATAGATGATTTTGATAAACAGTATGACGCAATTTTAATAAGAGGATTTAAGGAATATGTAGACTTTAAACATAAATATGAATTTCAAAAAGAAGAAAATTTGTTAGAATTTATGAGAGATTATAAAAAGGAAATAACTGCATGGGTAAAAGACTATGATCTCCCTTATTCAAATAATTTATGTGAACAACTACTTAGATATCTAAAATCAAAAATGAAAATAAGCTATCAATTCAAAGATCTTAAATATGCACAATACTTTGCAAATATTATGACATATTCTCAAACATGTGAAAGATTTGGAATAAATAAAGTGAATGCATTTAAGAGATTATTTGAAAATAATCCATATACAATTTTAGAGTTAGATAAATTAATAGAAAAAAACGATCAAGATAAGAAAAATTGATCGCTTTTGAAATACAATTTAATCCATGGGCTGTAAATAGTTAC
>CAVKUP010000070.1:0-2197 GCA_963659735.1 bacterium | reverse complement strand
TTCCTCCTACTTCTCTTGGCATTGTTGTTACATTATTTCCATTTGAATCTAACATCGTTGTCCTACTTCCCCATACTTTACATCCATAATAACCTGATTCAGTTCCTGAATTTTGGTAACAATAATCTGTAGATGCACTTGAATATCTTGTTCCAGTAACAGAATTTGCATCTGTTACTCCTGATATACTTGTTTCATATCCTAAATCAAACGGCATTTGTCCAATCCTTTCATTTTTTATTACTTTGAGTGTTCCATCTGACTCTACTGATATTATTCTATATATATCAGAACCTAATGTTATATAATTATTTGGATTAGTTCCTTTAAAGACATATCTACCTGTTTCTGTAGAATCTGAATATAAGCCGTCTCCTGTAGTTACAACTGTTTTAATTAAATCACTAATTGAAATAATAGGTATTTCTTTTATATTTCCTTTAGCCTTTAAAGAAATATTAGTTTGAAATGCCGCATACCCTACTGATAAAAATAATACTAAAAATACTGATAAACTAATAATAATCTTTTTTTGTTTTTTATCTTTTCTATGTAATCTTCTTCTCACTTTCATAACACCACCTATATCTAAGATTATCTTAATCTTTGATACTCTAAATTTTTAGTTTATCCTTATTTTATAAGGAAATTTTAAAATTTAAAATTTAATTTTTTTATCATTTTTTTGATACTTAGTATTTGCATCTTTCCCTTATATTTGTTATGATTAAAGCATAATAAAAGATTCGTAGATTAAGATATTCTACGAATCTTTTTACAAATATTTTACAAAAAACACTCATTCTTATTTTCAATTATTATTTCTTATTTTATCCGCAAATTTCTTAATTTTATTAAGCCTATGATAAACATCAGACTTAGTAAAGAATTTAAAGCATTAGAACATTCTTGTATTTCATCAAATATAATTAATGTAGTATTTTTATTTGTTTTTTTACCATTAACTAAAGATAATTGTTCTATGATTCTTTTAGGATCATTAGTATTTAAAAATAGTTGCGCTAATCCATAATCGTGATCAAAATTAAAATATGCTACATTATCATAATTATTTTTACCAAATTCTTTTAGAATATATGTTTTTCCTATCTGCCTTGCACCTTTTAAAATTAAAGGTTTCCCAACCTTACTATTTTTCCAATTAATAAGTTTTTCCATTATAAATCTTTGCACAATACCATTTCCACTAGTAACATTATATCACGTTTTTGCAAGAAATATTCACCTGCAAATCACACTTTTACATACTTTTTCATCGAATTTATCACATTTTTGTATTTTTGTTTAAATTAAAACCCAGTAATTACACTGAGTTTTATACCATATTAAGAAACTATGGTGTATGGACTACTTGATGTTCCTTTTCCTTTTAATAAAATATCAGATGATAAGAAGAATACTGGGGCGGCGTAGGAAGAGGAAGCGCTGAAAGCATAATAGCTTTCGCTGAGGAAGCCGACATTGCTGACATAGAACTCATAGTCAGCATCCGAGCTAGAGTACGGCGTGATTGTCCATGAATCTGAAGAATTTGCTTTAACTACAGGTCCTGCATATATCCAACTTGTTGTATTACATGTTCTATAATTACCTGCTTGATAGCTATTGGCATATACTGTTCCACACAAGCTTGTATTACTATTTGATTTTACATAATCACTTGCACTCATTAAGCCAACTTTACCTTTCCACTTATACGCTTGTTCTTGTGATATATCCGTAGCTAATGTTTGACCACTAGTAATTTTTACAACTCCCACATTAAAAATATGTGTCGCAATTTTACTTTGAACAGTACTTGATAAACTATTATACCAATCACTATTTAAATATGTATTCAAATATGCTTCGGTAGATGGAAGATTATATTCTGTTCCTCCTACTTCTCTTGGCATTGTTGTTACATTATTTCCATTTGAATCTAACATTGTTGTTTTACTTCCCCATACTTTACAGCCAAAAGAAGAACTACAGTAATCTGTTGATGCTGTAGAATATCTGGCTGATGTATCAAACTCTTTATCTCTTATACTACCATTTTTGATTACTTTGAGTGTCCCATCTGATTCTACTGATATTATTCTATACATATCAGAACCTAAAGTAATGTAATTATTTGGGTTTGCCCCTTTATATACATATCTACCAGATTCAGTAGTATCTGAATATAAGCCGT
>CAVKUP010000069.1:0-2295 GCA_963659735.1 bacterium | reverse complement strand
TCGCCAAAAGTTCAGGCCCCAAGTGCAACACAAGTCTGAACAGGTCTTATCCACAAAACTAATAGTTGAAAAAAACATTGTAAAAGTGTTGAATGATAATTTCAATTATTAAGCTCTTTGAAAATTTTAGATTTCCAAATTTTACTTAGATATTTATGCAAGGTTATAAATTTTCAATTCTAATAATTTTGACCTTAGCTTTTACATTTACAAATATAAAACATGGCTCAACCGGGAGGAAGGGCCATGAGGGATATTGTGATAATAGGGCAGCCTTTTAGCTCGCCGTACTCTAACTCGAATGCTAACAATGAGTTCAATGTCAACAGTGACGGCAACCTCAACAACAACAACAATGCTAACAACTCTAACGGCGTCGCCCCAGCTCTTGGATTTTTTAAAAAAAGAGTTTCCTTTTTAAAACTATGGCTTATGAACCTACTGGTCATAAGGAAAAGATCTAAAGAACATATACAGTATTCCTTGTCAGTAATTAGGGTTTCATACACCGTTAATAAAATTACTTTCAAAATATTAAATATAGTCAGAGATAGTTTTAGTAGGGATATATTATGATAAGTATCTTAGTGATCAATTATAATATTTTAAATACTCGAAAGATCTATGATATGATAAAAACTATATTTCTAAAAGGCAGTATAGATTTTGGTTCTTTGTCAAGTAGTGTTGGTGACGTCCAAGACTAATGATAAATAATCGAATTTTAGGAGGTCAAAAATTGGCTTCCTTTTATTATGCTTTAATAGGATTTAAAAGACCCTTAATAAGCATAACTCTAGCTTTTAAATGTTTAAATTTTCTATAACCACAAGCGGCATGCTTAATTTGTTTTATTAGATTATTAGTGCCTTCTACAACGCCATTTGAATATTCATAATCAAGTGCATTGTAAATATATTTTTCCATATTCTTAAATGTTTTAATAGACTTTTTCATATAACTAGAAATATCTTTGTTTTTCCCGTGAATGACACTCTTAAAAATATCCTTATTTCTAGTGTCAACTGTATATAATATTTTCTGATATATTTCATAAGTGTTTCTTAAGGTATCATTGGTATTTAATAAATATTTAACTATATCATATTGAGACATTTCTTTCCTAAAACATTTCTGATATTTCTTATTTTCTTTATCTAAATCACGTTTATCTTTAAGTATTAATTTCCAATATTTTTTAAGCTTATTGTAGTTAGGATTAGATTTATAACATAATTTAATTCTAGTTTTATCTAAAGCATCTCTAACTTGGATAATAATGTGAAATCTATCTGGGATAAGAATAGCATTTCTAAAAAGCTTTTTCATCAATATGTAGTAAGGTTTATATAAATCCATTGTAATAAATTTAACTTTATCCCTTTCTTTAAGTGAGTAATGTTTAAAATATTTTTCAATATCATTAGATAAACGACTATTATTAATATCAAATATTTTGTTATTCTCTTGATTAACAATAATAAAAGCCATTTTTGATACAGTATCCTTAGTTGCCTTAAATTCATCGATACCTAAAACACTAGGAAGATGGCCATTATTTTTAACAAGTTTATCTTCAGAAATAGAGTTTAAAACCCTATTAACAAAGCAAGTAGAAACATTATTTCTTCTAGCAATATCTTTTTCAGGACCCTTATGCATTAATTCTAATTTAATAGTAGTTATAACATTATTAGATATTTGTTTGTGAGGAGCTATTAAATCTGTTTCAGCAGTAAAAGTTTTATTGCAGTATTTACAAAGAAAACGTTGTTTATCAAGAGATAAGATAGTATTGTAATTAGCTATTTTATCTATTTTGATTTTACAATTTTTTTTAAAGCCATATTTAATAATTGTTTCAGGATTTTTTTCATAAAGGCAATCACAATGAGGACATTTAGTAGGGTATAAGTCAATTTACCGTGAAAAATTTTAACAGTCGTATTTTTAATTTTAGTAATTTCTAAACAATTTTCTTCAAAAATGATATTTTCATCTTTAATATTTAAAATATTTCTAGTATAATTAGAATATGTCATATAACCACAACCTTTCGATATTGTTTTTCAATTTTATTTTATCATATGGTTTGGTTTATGGCTATTTTTTTGCGAAAAAATAGTGTGATAGGTTATTCATACGAATATACCCCACCAACACTATTTATAATACAATCAAAATATAAAGTACTTTTGTACTTTTTTTGTGGCAAATTTATGCAAAAAAATTTCGTAGAATATCTTATTCTACGAATCTTTTAGTATACACTAATCATAACAAATATAAGGGTAA
>CAVKUP010000068.1:0-2393 GCA_963659735.1 bacterium | reverse complement strand
CTTTGATTAAAGAAATCAAATCCATCCCCGGTGTAACGGATGTACTGACGAGAGAAATCGTCTCTGCAGATTTGAACGGAACAAAATTTCCGGTTGCAATCGTAAATCAAGAGGATTTTGAAATGATGCGCGGGGATGGCGATATCGGTTCCATGGACTATGCACAGGCTGTCAAAAACGGGGATATTTTCTTTGGCTGGTCCACGTGGATGGAAGCTGACGGGTATTCTGCAGGTGCACCGATTACATTCAACTTTGATAACGGAAGCGGAAGCTATACCTATCACGGAAAAATCGCAGGCTCCTTTGTAAGTGCGGACACTTATCTGGTCATTCCGGAAGAAGTATACCGCTCTGTAAATTCGAAAGGGACATCTTATGGATACCTTTGGGTGGATTGTGCTAAAAAAGATGTGGCATCTGTAGAGCAAAGCCTGAATGACCTGCTTTCCGATACTTCTCATATCAAGCTGAACACCTATCACGCAGAATTGCAAACTGCAGAATACGCAAGCCGTATGATGAAGCTTTGCTGCTATCTGTTCATGGCAATTGTCGGTCTCATTGGGTTTATGAATCTGGCAAACACCATGATCATCAATATTACCACGAAGAAGCAGGAATACGGTGTGCTGCAAGCGGTAGGCATGACCAATAAGCAGTTGAATCTGTGCTTACAAATACAGGGCTTGATTTTTACGGTTGGCACCATCTGCGTCGCACTTGCTGCCGGTCTGCCCCTTGGCTATGCACTGTTTTCCTATGCGAAGCATAATGGAATTTTTGGAATGAACGTTTATCACGTTCCTCTTATCCCGATTCTTGTTATGATTCTTCTAGTTGGTATTCTACAAATTGTGCTTTCCTGTGTTTTAAGCAGTAATCTGAAAAAGGAAACGCTGGTAGAAAGAATAAGGTATCAGGGATAGCAAGTATTGCTGGGATATCCTCAGTATCATAACAGGAATTAAAAGCACTTGGCTTCAAAAAGTTTTGTACTTTTGACAAAATGCAACCGATTTTTCATCAATTATAATAAATTTGATTAAGCAGTCTGTGTGTAATGAAGCATACAGTCTGCTTGCATTTTATAACTCTAATGAATCTTCTGCATCGTAAATTGCCCTCAAGATATAATCTCGCATATTCAAGTGGTTCATCGATTGCAAGTGAAGTCAATGCTGTTTCGTTGTGGATTGTATTCTGTAAATATTGTTCTCATCGTATCCCATCTCCATATCATTTAATCAATTATTAGTAGCAAAAATTAAGAAGCATTTCAATCAGTCCACCATGTCACTTTTATGTTATACTGTTTTATATAATTTTTTTGCCTTGTATTTGCCCTTATCAGAGTTCATAAACACTGATGTGACGATATAACACAAGGGAAAAAATAAGGGAAAACTCATCTGCGACAAACCCAGCATTTTCAAGGATTTGTGGAGAATTTAATAACAAAATATAACAGTTATTAAGTCTCTTAAAACAGGTGAAATCTCAATCGAAATTTGAAAAGGTAGTTAAAATGAAAAACGGAAAACACCCAAACCCCAATACAATCCATCCAATTGCAGGGTATGATAAAGAAATATATGTGAAGCCGACGATTATAAATCCGAATATTATTGTCGGGGACTGTCAATAATTTACGTTGAATTCTAAATAAAGTGCACAATTATGTGCATTACGACTTAAAATGTGTGTTTTCATAAGAAAATGCACATTTTTTAGTCGGTAAAATAATAAAAAGAATAGTAAAAATTAAAAAATGTGATATATTATATATCGACAAAGGACTTTAGTTTCACGTCAAAAAGTGCAGGAATTGCGACATTTTTAAAACTAAGTGCACAACGACTACATTATAAATTAATAAATGAATAGAGACAATTTGCTTGTCGTAAAAATAATTATAGTTTGTGCTATAGTTATTTTTATTTTAATAAATTATTTGATAAATCAACTTTATCAGGTTCAATATAATAACAATTTAATAATTTTAATATATCTTCATTACATAAAAATAGCTTTGCTTCATAAGGTGATTTGCCATTCAATGAATCTCTACATAATGAATTAATATTATTCATAATTAGATTACAGTCTTCTTGAATAATATTTTTGAAAGAGGAACCTTTAGGTAAAATATATCTAATGAATTCATGATTTTTTTCAATGGAGCCTTTCTGACTAGAAGCATGTGGATCACAAAAAAATAGATGAGTAACATATTGGTGTTAGGACAGATATTAGGACACGAGAATTTACACGCTGTGATATAATATGAAACAATGTGAAAAGGAGGTGCCCTATGGCAAGAACATATAAGACATATGATTATAAAAAAATATAGTTAAATTTGTTGAAAATGGTAAAGCTATATCAGATGT
>CAVKUP010000067.1:0-2421 GCA_963659735.1 bacterium | reverse complement strand
TAACGTAGTAGAGGTTGATAATATACCTTTTTCAATTACGTTAGAACCTAGTGAAAATACAGATAAACCTATTATTGCTAAAACTAATATTTTCAATAGTTCTATGGGGCTTACTGTTTCATATTCTACTGATAAGAAAGATTGGGAATATATTAATTTTGCTACACCTGATAAGTCTTCAGGAGATCCAGATTTTAATAGTAAATATTTTTGGACTAGAATTTTTAAAAATGGAACATATTACTTTAAATTTCATCTTTTATATGATGTAAATGGAAATGATCTTGATTTAGATTTTTATGTTACAAAAGAAATAAAAAATCTAACGATTGAAGATTATATGTCGGATGATTATATATTTAAACCTATTATCTCATTGGATTTTAATGAAGAAACTCAAGCATTTGTAGTAAGAACACAGAGTATTTTATTAGATAAAGCATTGAATTTAAATTGTTTTTATATTACATATGAAAAAACAGAAGGATTTAATCCTAACAAACAAATAGAAGATAGTGTTATTACTGGTTGGAACAAAATGGAGATAGATTTTGAAAATAATATATACATGGGTACAAGTGACGCATATTTCTATTTTGAGATACCTATAATTAACGCTACAGATACTAATTATAAAATTGCTTTTTATAATTATATATCAGAAAAATCAAGTGAAATAGTTTATTATGATTTTGTATATGAGGACGCAAAAGATTATGTTGAAAATGATTTGAAAGCACATTTAGGTATAAATGTTAGATTAAATGATTTTCTTAAAAATATTGAAAGTCATTTAGGAATTTTAGGTTTTCCTATGGCTATTGTAAGAAATTTTTGTAACAAAATATTAACATTACAAGCTAAAGAACCTATCATTTCTATTCCAGAATTATATGAGCCTTTTTATCATAATAAAATTTATGATGGCACTAGTTTTAATTTTAATAGTTTATTAGTTAATGATAGTGTTATTTTTATACACGAATTTTATTTAACTATAGTTGATATTATTTTTATTTACTTGTTTTTAGTTTATTGTGTAAAAACACTTAAAACTTTTATTAGTAATATTACTAATGATTAGGAGGTTTTTATGAATACTTTAGTAGATGGTGTTTTAACAATTGTTTTTAATGTTTTTGAATTTGTTTTTAATTTATTATTTGGATGGATTAATTTACCAGCAGTTCCACAAAGTCTACAAAACACAGTTAATACATATTTAAACTATATATTTAATAATTTAGATTTATTAAGTTTTTTTGTTAGAGTATCTACATTACAAATTATATTTAAATTATTTATTATAGTGTATATTTTCAAATATACGTTTAAGTTAATGATGTTTGTAATTGAGAAAGTACCTAAAATGATAGCGAGTTGGACCAATTTAAATATATTTAAGTAATTTTAATATGTGCAAAAATTTTTGGCTATGCCAAAATTTTGCACATACATACGTAAGATAGATAAAAATGTTTTAATAGACGCGTAGCGCAGAGGAACAAAGCGACGAGGGAAGCCCGTAGGGTGCTGACAGCCTTTCGACGCTTAAGAAAGGAGTAATATGGAAGAATTATTGTTTATATTAAATGAATTTAAAAGTCAAATATTTTCTGTTGTTAATATAAAAGTTATTACTTTAATAGTTGTTATTATTTTAAATTCTTGTGTTTTATTGTATTTATTTTGGTTTTTTATAAGATTAATTATAAAATTTTTAAAATCAGCTTTAAAAGGTAAGTTATATATAGGTAGTTCTGATTTTCAAAAGGATTATGCTCGTTATTCAAAGAGTTCTTTTTCTGGTGATAAAGAAGATAGAAGTTTATATAAGAAATTATTATCTTATGAACATAGTCGAGGCATATATCATAAAGATGATAATGACTTTATATAAATATACAAAAATAAAAGGAAAAATTTATAAAAGATATAACTAACAAATATATATTTAAGTAATTTTAATATGTGCAAAAATTTTTGGCTATGCCAAAATTTTGCACATACATACGTAAGATAGATAAAAATGTTTTAATAGACGCGTAGCGCAGAGGAGCGAAGCGACGAGGGTAGCCCGTAGGGTGCTGACAGCCTTTCGGCGCTTGAGAAGTTAGAAAATTATTATAGCAATATTTGTTCTGAATATGGACAGGTTTTATATAACTAGGAAGGTGTATATTATGGAAAAACGTGAAAATGAAAAATTCATTTCAATAACAAATGCTTTCGAGGAATGTTTACCATTTTTTATATATAATCCATTAATATCTACTACTTTAACTGATTTTTGTTTAAAAAAAATAATAAAGGGGTGTTATATGAAAAGATATGATTTATATAGTGAAATGATACAACAAAGACTTTTTGTTCAAAATATGGAAGACATTTTATTGAATGATTCTTTGTTAATTTTTAAAA
>CAVKUP010000066.1:0-2497 GCA_963659735.1 bacterium | reverse complement strand
TAGCTAATGCTTCAGCTTTATCTGGTATTTCTAAATATGAGTATTCTAAAGATGGAGGTAATACTTGGGTAGCCTCAAACAATAATTATACATTTATCAAGCTAAAACAGGCAACAAATTATAACATAAAAGTAAGGGTAACATCAGGTGTAAATAAACAAAGTACAGTATCTAAAGTAGTAACAACGAAAAGTATAGTCATTCCAACATTTAAAGAAGAAACAACAAAAGGAGATGGTAAAAGAGTAATAATAACATATCCATCTGGTTGTGGTTCTACATTAACTTGTGCATACCAAAAAGATTCAAAAAAAGAAATACCAGTAACATCAAAAACAACAATAGTCTACTTTACTGATAGTGGTTCAGTAGTAGCCAAAGTATCAGATGGAATAAATAATGTAAGTTCCAGTTACAACGTAAAAATAACAGATTACTACGTTTCTTTAAACGGAAAAGATCAAGATGGTTATGGAACAAAAAACAAGCCTTATGCAACAATTCAACATGCGTATGATAAAGCAATACAAGATCCTACAAATATTCATGTATTAAGTAATCTAAATCAAGTAAACGCTAAATTTAATGGTAAAAACATTACCTTAAAAGGGTATAATGGTAATAATTATACACTATATCGTACACAAAACTCAGCAATGGTTGAGCAAACATCTTCAGCCGGTACATTAATAATAAAAGATTTGACATTTTATGGAAGAAATGCAAACGGAAGTCAAATAAATTTAAATGTTGCAATGGTAAAATTAAAAGGAAATGTTCAAATAACCAATGTAATAGTAAAATATGGATATAATTCATTTAACTATGGTTCGTCATTTAACGTTGATGAGCAAGCCAATGTAACTTTAAATAATGTTGAAATAGCAAATGCCACAGCAACAGCTGGAGGAGCCGCAATATTCTCTGGTGGAGTAATAACAATGAATGGTGTAAATATCCATAATAATAATTCATCAGATGGAAATATTTGGTCATACGGTAAAATTATTTTTAACAGTGGAAAAGTAACCAGTAACAAAGCTACTTGGGATGCCGGAGTACGTAACTATGGCCAATTCATAATGAATGGTGGCTCAATTACAGGAAATAGTGCAACATACAGTACTGGTGGATTAAAAGATGGATGTTATTATTTAAGTCATTTAAATCCACAAAAAAGAGAAGGAACATCAACTATAAATGGAAATATATCAAACAATTCACCTGCAAATTATACTAAAAATCATAATCAATGTGATAATTCTTAGCGAAAAGTACTGGTTCTTTGTCAAATAGTGTTGGTAAACAATAAATTTGATTAATGAATTGTGGTTATGAAGGATGATGAAAATCATCCTTCTATAAGGCCATTATTAATATCATATTTAAAAGAATTTTCAATATATTTAATGTTTTCTTTGTATAATTTTAATGCTTGTTTCATTTTTAAAGATAAATTTTTATTTTGGTTTAATGTTATTGATTTGAATTTTTCAAAATTTTTCTCTTTTAAAGAATTAATTAAACCTTGATAACATTCGTAAGTAGTTTTCAAAGTCTGATTTGTATTAATCAAATATTGAACAATATCTTTTTGAGACATATCTTTACGAAAATGTTTAGAATATTGTTTTTCTTCAGATAAATCATTTTCATTTTTAACAATTAATTTCCAATAATCTTTTAATTTATTATAATTAGGATTATCTTTTTTACACAAGCTAACTCTAGTAGAATTTAATGCATTATAAGCTTGAATAACAATATGAAATCTATCAATAGATATATCAGCATTTTTAAATAATTTTTTAGCTAAGAAGATGTAACCAGAATAAAAGTCAATAGAAATATGTTTAACTTTATCGCGTTCTTGTTTGGAGTATCTTCTAAAATATTTTTCTAAATCTCTAGATTTTCTAGAATCATTTATATCAAATAAGTTACCATTGTCATTATTGGTAATAATAAAAGCCATTTTACCTTTAGTATCTTTAGTAGCTTTAAATTCATCCCAATTCATTGATTTAGGCAAAGTGGGATGCCTTAAAACAGTATTAGATGATATCTCATTTAATATACGGTCAATGACAGAAACAGAAACATCCATTCTTTTAGCAATATCTTTTTCAGATTGTTTTTCCATAAGTTCTAGTTTAATTTGTAAATTGGTGTTATTAGAGATATTTTTATTCTTATTAACTAGGTTAGTTTCAGCAATAAAGGTGTTATTACAATGCTTACAAAAGAAACGTTGTTTATGAAGAATTAATCTAGTTAAACAATTTCCTTGTTTAGGAATTTTAACAATACAATTTTTTCTAAAGCCCCATTTGATAATATCATCTGTAGATTGATTGATAATTCCACAATTTGGACAACGTTCAGGCATATAGGTCAAAATACCTTCAATTATCTTGTAAAATTTCCCTTTTATCAATTTTTCTTTACAATTAGTAATAATATGAATATTTTCATCTTTAATATTTAGTAAATTTAG
>CAVKUP010000065.1:0-2701 GCA_963659735.1 bacterium | reverse complement strand
GAAAGAAAGTAAATATTAATTTTAATATATATATAATTATAAAATATTTAAATATTATATCTAATTTACTATACCCCTCTTTAATTATTAAAGGTAAGAATAATGAAGTAGCAATTGATAAAATATTAACGACTAATGATAATAAACTTACTAATATGATTAGTTTGATGTTGTTTTTTATATAATGCCAGATAAATTTAAATACTTTAGGTTCATAATCGCAAATTATTTTACCATTAGGTCTCATTTCAATTACAACACCACTCCATATTTTTTTAAATTCTTTAAAGCTTAATTTTTTTATATAACTTGCTGGATCTGCAATAATTATATATTCTTTTTTAAAATTAATTTCATATATAACTATGTAATGATTGTAGGAGTTGATTATAACATGAGCTATACATGGAACATTAATTTTATCTAAGTCTAAATATTTTAATCCCTTACTTTCAAATCCAATATTGTTTAATGTTTCTACTAAGTTATAAGCTGTAGTACCATTACTATTTGTCTGCATCATTTCACTTAACTTATCAATACTCGCATAACCATGATAGTACTTTAATATCATTTGAACACATACTGGACCACATTCTTTTAAACCTTGTTGTTTTACAAATGGATATTTTTTTATGATTATCACCTCCTCATATATTAACATACGACATTAATACATCAATTTCCTTCAAAAAAATAAAAAAAGTTATTTTTTAAAGATCTTAATAGTCTTTAAACCATAACTTTTCTCTTTTATTAAATTTAAATTAGTTTTAGGATTACCTATTTCATATTCACAAACCACAATACCATTTTCTTTTAAAAGATTTCTTTGTTCAATAATTCTCAAAGCTTTATCAAGTAAATCAGCCCTATATGGAGGATCTAAAAAAATAATATCAAAAGTTTCATCAGTTTCCTTTAAAAATTTCTTATAATCACTATGAACTATATTTATATCATCATCCATATTAACAATATTCTTTTTAATAACTTTAATAGCTTCAATATTATTATCAATTAAATAACACTTAGAAGCACCATTACTTATAGTCTCTAACCCTAAAGCACCACTACCAGCGAACAAATCTAAAACAGTAGATTCATTTATATAATTTTGAATAATACCAAATAATGACTCTTTAACTCTAGCCATAGTAGGTCTTGTACCATCTAAATTAAAACCTTCTAATTTTCTACCTTTATATTTACCACTTATAATACGCATAAAATCACCAACTACATTGTATCACATTACTCAAAAGTAACCAAAATTTTTTCAAGCATCTCTATAGTAGATAAAGTCTTTTCAATTTTATCTACCCTATTTAAATGAAGATTTTTTTTAACCTCTTCTTCAAATTTTTTAAACTCATTAGGATTTCTATTTAATATTTTATACCACCAAGAATTTTCTCTTAAATATTTAAGATAATCAGGATTTTCCTTTAATTTAAATTGAATATCTAAACTCATTAATCATCAAAATGTTTATATATTGGCCTTGGTCTATAAGTTTGTGAAGAAGTTGTTTTAGTCTGTGACATATCTTGAAGTAAAGATAAAACCCTTTGAATACTACTTACCCCATTTTGAATACCATCCAAATCTAAATTTTTAATAAATGAAACAAGATCAAACCCCTCTAAAGTTTTTTCAGTAACATCAGTTTTTAAATAATCCTTCCATGCTTCATTATTTTCTCCATACATATCATATATTTCATAAAATTTTTGCCATGTCATTTTACCGTTTTGAACATATTTTAATAAAATAGGATTACTTTTTACAAAATCTTTAAACTTTTCTTTAGTATTCATGTATATCACCTATATTAATATATTCAATACATTGAAAAAAAACACAAAAATTGTGTTTAATCTTTATCCAATGATGTATGGACTACCCTCAGTTCCTTCACCTAATAAGTTTATATTAGATGATAAGAAAAGTACAGGTATAATAGAACATTCAAAATGCACAGTTGCAAACCAATTTATTCTATCATAGGAAACACTAACACTATTCAAGCCATATCCTAAATTAAAAGTTGCACCAGGAGAAGAATAAGACTCTGGTGAAATCATCCATAATTGTGAACTGTTCAAAGAATTTATCCAGCTTGTTGTTTTACATGCGGTATAATTTGTATTGGTTAGACTAACTGAACCACACTGCTCTATATTTGTATTTGAATTTATATAATCACTTGCTGTCATTAAGCCAACTTTACCATTCCATTTATATGTTTGTTCTTGGGCCACTGTATTTGCTAGATTTGTTTCATCATATTCAACTAATCCCACATTAAATATATGGTTTGTTATTTTATTTTGTATATCACTTGATAATGTATTTAACCATGTACTATTTAAATATGTATTTATATATGCTTCAGCATCTGGTAGATTATATGATGTTCCTCCTATTTCTCTTGGCATTTGTGTTATATTGTTTCCTGATGAGTCTAACATAGTTGTTTTGCTTCCCCATACTTTACATCCAAAATAATATTTTTCAGTTCCAGAATTTTGATAACAATAGTCTGTAGATGCACTTGAATATCTTGTTCCAGTAACGGAACCTGCATCTGTTACTCCTGATATCCTTGTTTCATATCCTGAATCAAAAGGCATATTTCCAATACTTTCATTTTTTATTACTTTTAGTGTTCCATCTGACTCTACTGATATTATTCTAT
>CAVKUP010000064.1:0-2788 GCA_963659735.1 bacterium | reverse complement strand
TAAAAAGAAAAATGAAATTATTATTCCAATAATCAAAATAATATTATTAGATATTATATTAAATATATCTAAAAAATTAATCTTAAAAATAAAACTTATTAAAAATGATGATAAAAAATAATATAAAATGCTTAGAAAAAATACAATTAAAAATAAATTCAAATAATTAATGTTCACATTTGATGTTGTTACATACATTTCTAAAACATTAGAACCATTAATAAAATTTTCAGTATTCATTTTTATCATAACTTGCTTAACATTAATATATAAAAAAGAAATTAATAAAGAAAATAAACCGATTAATATTATATTTTTAATGTATTTAGACATATTTCTCACCAACAGTTATATAAATTATTAAATAGGCTAAACTAATTAAATAACCAGCTAAAACATCAGATGGATAATGAACGCCTAAATAAATACGACTTAAGCCAATTAGTAAAATTAAAATTATTAATAAAATACTGAAAAATATCTTTATTTTTTTATCTAAATCTAATTTATTAATTAAATAAATAATAAATCCATAAAAACTTAAAGATACCATTGCATGACCCGATGGAAAACTATAACCATTTTCAAAAATAATCATTAAATCAACTGGTCTAGGTCTTGTAAAAATTGATTTCAAAACATAATTAATTAAAAAAACAATTATAGCATTCAAAGAAATTAATAATCCATATTTTTTGTTTTTAAAAACAATAAAAGAAACAAAACAAATTAATAAAATCATAAATTCATTTGAAAATTTCGTTACAAATTTATAAAAGCTTGTCAATATAGGTGATTTACCTAAAGTAACAATATTATAAACAAAGCCATCAAACCATTCTATCCTATCACTTTTAACTAAATAAGCCACTACAATAAATAAAATAATTAATGTCATAGTTAAAATATATTTTTTTCTCATATCATCACCAACCATCTAATTATAGCATAAAAAATTAAGTTTAAAATGTAACTTTGATGTTCAATACTAACTTAATATTTCTATCTTAATCCTTTTTCTTCATCAAAGCCAGTCAATTCAACTATATCTTTTATATTTATCTTTTCTTTATCATATAAAACAATGTCATCTTCATTCAACTTTTCAATAATAAACGCATTTCATTTAAATTATCAAACACCATTATAACAAGTATCTTTTCAAACTTAGTCAACCTTTTACCTTACTTATATCTATTAAGCGCATTAGATAAATTAACATACATTCGTTTGAATTTTTTTAATAGTATAATTGCCCTCGCTATTCCTTAGCATAGAGGTTATTATTATTTTACCATCAAATTTTAATTTTGTATTAAAATTTATCTGATAAATTGCATTATCATTAATTTTATCATTTAAAAAATATAGCTCATAAGCTAATTTATAATGATATAAATTATTTCGCTTAATAGCTACCATATTTTGATTACATTCAATATTAATAATATTATCATCCCCATTTACTAAGACATCTGTTATTTTACCTTTTTCTTTAAACAGCTTTCCATTAATAAATGTAAATTCTTCGTATACATATTCTTTAAGAAAACCTGTACATTTATTTATTATTAAAGCAAGTAATGGTCTAAATTTATTATGTTAAACTAATGATTTAAACATTGAATCAAATGTCGACGAAATTAATATTTGATTTTCAGTCATAGTCTTTCCATCTCATATATTAATATACGAAATGGATATATCAAATTCCTTCAAAAAAATAAAAAAATATTAAATTTTTAAACTTAATATTCTTCTAAATTTACTGGAAAGTTAAATTTTTATTTTAGTCTTAAATATCAAAGTAAAAACATGTATTTTTTATTTCAAATTTTTACCCGTTTTTTTAATTTCTAAAGTCAACTTTTTAATTTCTATTTTCACTAGTCTCAATTCACAATATATGGACTACCCTCAGTTCCTTCTCCTGTTAATGTGATATCAGATGACAGATAGAGAACTGGGGCGACGCAGCAAGCGCTGCCAGCAGTGTAGTTGTAGAGGGAGCCGTCACTGCCGACATAGAACTCATTGATAGCATTCGAGCTAGAGTACGGCGAGATTGTCCATGACCATGTTTTACCTGCAGATCCTACAAATATCCAACTTGTTGTTTTACATGTACTATAATTACCTGCTTGATAGCTATTGGCATATACTGTTCCACACAAGCTTGTATTACTATTTGATTTTACATAATCACTTGCTGTCATTAAGCCAACTTTGCCTTTCCATTTATATGCTTTCTCTTGAGTGATTGTATTTGAAAGGTTTGTTTCATCATATTTTATTATTCCCACATTAAACAAATGCGTTACTATTTTACTTTGAACAATACTTGATAAACTATTATACCAATCATTATTTAAATATGTATTCAGTGTTGCTTCGGTAGATGGAAGATTATATTCTGTTCCTCCTACTTCTCTTGGCATTGTTGTTACATTATTTCCATTTGAATCTAACATCGTTGTTCTACTTCCCCATACTTTACATCCATAATATTTTGATTCAGTTCCTGAATGTTGGTAACAATAATCTGTAGATGCACTTGAATATCTTGTTCCAGTAACGGAACTTGCATTTGTTACCCCTGATATATTTGTATTATATCCTGGGTCAAACTCTTTACTTCCAATCACTTTATTTTTTATTACTTTGAGTGTTCCATCTGATTCTACTGATATTATTCTATACATATCAGAACCTAAAGTAATGTAATTATTTGGGTTTGCCCCTTTATATACATATCTACCAGATTCAGTAGTATCTGAATATAAGCCGT
>CAVKUP010000063.1:0-2948 GCA_963659735.1 bacterium | reverse complement strand
ATGTAGGAATGGGCCTGCGGACGTTTTTTTTGGACTCTAGTTACATGTTAATTCAGTAACCACTAAAGATCTCCCCACCTTATAAATACGGGGGTTTTAAGTACTTAAAAATGGTGTACGAATATCCGAACGACTATGTACGAATATTTGAACACCTATATTTTTATAGCTTATCTATTGATTAATAATTCTTTAGGTAATTTATCAGACCATGGTAAAAGATCATTAATATCTTTCTTATTAATATTACTTATTACATATGAAAGATATTGTTCACTCTTGAGCCCATTGGCTCTAGCTGTTTGCACAATAGAAAATAATTTGCCAGTAGTAGTTGCACCATCTGCTGTTTTACAGAATAAGAAGTTCTTTCTAGCTATGACAAATGGCTTAACTACTCTTTCTGCTAGATTATTAGATATGTCAAGATAACCATAGTTTAGATAAGTATATAGCTCTTGTTTGTTATTAAGATAATATTTAACGGCTTTAGATAGTAATTCATTATTGCTTGTATCTATTGAGCCTATATAATCATTTAGTTCTTTAACAGCTTCTAAGTATTCATTACTATTTCTTTGTTCAATTATTTCACTAGCTGTTAAGGATTTCTTTTTAAAGTTATCTTCATATTTAAATAACTTAGCCATTAAGTTTATTACTTTATGTGCTGGTGATTTTAATTGTTCATCTTGTTTTAAGACTTTAAGGACATCATTAAAATATCTCCTGGCATGTACCATACATCTTTGTATTGTAATGCCTTGTAAAGTTAAACTATCATAACCCGCATAGCCATCGCATACAAGATAGCCTTTATAATCTTTAAGTAATTTCTTAAGATTATCAGTACTTCTTGAATCATTAAAGTCATAGATATAGATAGGATGATCCCAAAACGAAGTAGTATAGACAAACATATAACACTTAGATTTATCAGAGTTTATTACTGTAAGTGGTGTTTCATCACTATGTATTACCTTAGACTTATTATTGATTAGATTATTAAGTAAACTATCATATAAAGGTTCAAGTAAGTTCATAGTGCGTTTAGCGTAGTTATAGATATTGACATCACTTATATTCAAGCCATGAGCTTTTAAGTAATTACTGTATCTATAAAATGGCACCCCTAAATTAAACTTCATCTCTATTAGATTACTAGCTAATGAAGGAGTTAATGGTGAATGAGGGAATACATCATCACTTATAGCTTCATATATATTGTCTTTATCTTTATATTTCTTTCTTACTATTTTTATTACTTCAAAGCTAGCTGGTTTATATTCAATCTTATATGACTCATCTTCACCAAATGGTTTAATATCACTTGTATCAATGCCAGTAAAGTCATAATCAATTATTTCTTCTTTACTGCATAGATTCTTTAAGTCATTTATAAAATTTAAAGTAGGTGTTTTTCTTACTTTATTTTCTTCAATTACTTCTAGTTCATTAATAATCAAGTCTTCATCATTTAGTTTCTCACTTGTTGGCATAAACTTTTCTACTTGAAACTTCTTAGAAGCTAAAAGCTTATCTTCATACTTAGCTATTAATTGTTCTATTTTTAAATTAAGATCTCTATTAGCTACTTCTAGTTTTTCTATTCTTTTCTTATCTAAAGCTATTTGTTTATCTTTCTTAGTAAGTAAAGCTATTAGTTCTTCTTTAGATAGGTTATTATAGTTTTCCATGTATCACACCTTCTTTATAATCAAAATGCTTAATTAAAATCTTTTCTATCTTACTAGATATAGCACCAGTATAATAAAGACCATTAATAAATAATACTGGTAAATACTTAATAGCTTCTTGTTGTTTTAAAGTAAACATCGATATATCAAGACAATCCTTAAGTAAATATAGTTTATCTTTACTAGGCATAAAAGATACAGTATCTGGTTTAATTAAACCATCTTTTGTGATTTTGCCTAAGTAATGTTGAATACTTACTGGATAGCCTTTATCTTTATCATATCTACTTGTAACTGAATAAAGATAATAGTTGTCACCAATTTGTTTAATTGAAGTGCCTTTTACATGTTCCTTGTTTACCCAATCAGGATATTTCTTTACATCTTTCATACAGTGTATATTATACACTATTTAAAGGTAAAAATAAAGACCCAAACGCATTATTTAGGCCTAATTTTACATTTTTCGATACTTTTTAAGATGAACTTTAATTGACTTGAATCAATAGTAATTGTTTGATCACATTTAGGGAATACAAATCTATAATCATTGAGCTTATTTTGATATAGCCATATACCATCTTTTTCTATTTCAAGTATTTTTACTTGTCTATTATTTTTGGAAAAGAATAAATATAAAGAATCATAGATATCACTATTAGGGAAATAGATAGATACTACATTACTTAAGGTCTTAATACCACACCTAAAGTCCATGGCTTGATTGTATAGGTATATCTTCTTACTTGGAAAATCTACCATCTTCTTATAATCTCCATTACTCTATCTAATTCATTATCACTAAATTCTAGAATTAAATCTTTATAAGATAACTTGATATTACTATTGGCGGTATTCTTATTAGTAATAGGTGTATCTAATACATTACTAGTTAGTTCTATGAAAGCAGGACTAGTTGAAGACAATGAAATTTCACTATCTTCTTTATTGAATTTTTCATTTCTATATTTAGCTAGCCAATCATAAAAGGTAGTTTTTGGTAAGCTGTTTTCTAAACAGTATTTTCTTATTGAATAACATTTACCTTCACCACAAAGTTTTAAATAATTTTCTACATAAGTTATTTTACTAGCTACATCATACTTATTGTAAGTTGCCATATCTTCTATACTCCTTCATATAGAAGATATAAAAAATCATAAAGAAAATATAGTGGGGAAATCTTTAGTGGTTACTTAATTCAAGACTTTTTCGATAGTTAATAGTCTTAAATTCAATTACACTTTTTCA
>CAVKUP010000062.1:0-3375 GCA_963659735.1 bacterium | reverse complement strand
TCACTATGGATTTTTATTTTTTGATTAAGTGTTCAACTTCATTGTACAACTGACCTAACAAAAAGAATAATACCTACAACGGTAAAGTCGAATATAACGGTTTGATATACTGGGGTTACTACAGTGCAACATTAACTGACAATGGTGAAGAGTTACGCTATTATCTCTGCCGTGAAGCCACGGAAGAAGAAAAACAACAATATGAATATATTGAAAGCGTTGTTGTGTATTCTAGCTATCGTGGTGAATATGAAGACGGTGAAAACGATATCGAAAAATTCTCTGACGTTGTTTGTATCTTACGTGGCTTATCTGATTATCAGTATTCAAATCTTTTGTCAAGATATCGGAATTTTTAAGGGAGGATGAAAGTAATGATTTACGTTATCAGTTATACTTACTTTGAAAATGGTTATGAAGAAGACAATCATATAGATGAGATAATGTATTTTAATACCATGAAAGAAGCCGTTAAAAAACTATCAACTTTGCAAGATAGTTACTTGTTTAATGCTGTATTAGCACGCTATCAGAAAAACAATCTAGATAGTATGGAGATTTTAGCTGAAATTACAGAAACTGAAGAAAAATTTTATAATAAACGAATTGAAAATTTATTTTATAGGGAGTGAATTAAATGAAAAAGAAACACATTAAAAATCCTGAAAAAATAGGTTTCCATAAAATATTTTGTAAAATTTGTGGTGATTATAGTATTAATAGAGTACATTACAATTATAGCGGTTATTGTTCTTTTACTACTGTATCAGTAACTTTTTGTGCTGATAACGTAGTTACGGAATTGATAATTGATACTGTAGTAAGTTGGTGTGCGAAAGTTTTATGTCGCAATTATTAAATTCTAATTAGAGGTGGAACAAATGAAAATAGTTAGTATTGTTAAAAAGAACGGTACTTACATTCGTACCAACTATTATATTACAAAAGGCGGAGAAAAAATTATATTATCTATACAGTTTAGTAAAGTTTTGTTAGATATTTTATACTAACATAATTTTTTGTTATGCTTATTAAAATTAAAAAATTAAATTAATTTGTGAAAGTGAGTGTTTTGTTATGAAAATGTATAAAGTTGTAGTAATGGTTAATGGAGATGTTCAGCAAGATAATGTATTTTCAGAAAGTGAAAGAATTTTAGTACGTGAATTGAATAATAAATACGGCAAAGAAAACGTACTGAAAGTTATTGACATTACCGATAGGGATGTATTGCAGGGAATGAGCAAAGAAGAATTTACAAAAAAGTTTACTGACTGTATCGAAAATATAGAATTTTTATCAGTACAAGCAAAAGCTTTTATTATAAAAGCTATTACTGATACTTTAGAATAATTAATTATGTATCTATGTAGCGTATTAACTATTTAGTTGGTACGTTACAATATATACATAATGTATATAAATAAAAATAAGGCAGGTGTATATATATGAAAATCAGATGCAAAGAACGTGAAAACAGTATTGCGGATTGCGTTAAATCGTATTATGTAACGATTAATTGTTTAGGCAGAAGGGAATTATTTGTTGACTATATGCTTATTGACGGTGTTATTATTACAGATATAAAATCAGGTTTCTATCGCAGGTATATGTTTTATACATATAAAGAAATGATAAGTTTGTTTAAGGATTTTTTAAGGGAGTGTGTATTGTGGCGGTAACTTATAAAGATTTAGAGTTTTATATTAAAAACAAGAAAACGTTTAGAATTAATACGCTTGTAGGCAAATATCATAACTTTAATAATCAATTATTATTTTTTAGTTATGATACATTGATAGCTATTTTGGATACAAATACCAATCAATGTTATATTATTGATAAAAAGTATTCTAGCACCACAAGCAGACACAAAAATTTAATTGCTCATGCTTGTGATAACATCAAATTTTTAACTATAGATGATTTTATTAGTCTATTTCCTAGCTTATCAAAAAATGATTTTGATATGAATAAAAAATATAATTATGGTGAATTTCAAGGGAGATGAAAAACATGAATAAAATTAGTCTTAATAAAGCTATTGCTTTAATTTTTGGCAAAGTTGAAAATGTTAAAAGAAGAAAAGTGTACAGTAATATTGGAAAAGAATATCATTTGTATTTTACAGTTACGGATACAAAACAAATGTATAACTTATATTATAATACTATTGCATTTTGTAACTACAAAAAAGTTATGTACAGAAAAGTATCTTCTTATGATGATACTATAGGTGAATTTAATTGTTGGGATTTTGAAAGAAAACTAAATGATTTAGGTTATTATTTATAAATTATATTAACAGAAAGGAAGTATTAAAATGAGCACTAGAAGCAAATACCGCAATATACCATGCATTATATTGTCTATTGTTCCCTGCTCAAAACGTGTGCAGGATTACCAACGTAAATATAAAATTTTGTTTATGTTTACGGATTTAGTAACAAAACAAGTAAAAATATATAGCGGCACGACTCAATCATATTTACATAGTTATGTAACTAATAAGCAAAATGGATATTCTCCAATGAAAGCAAAATTGAGTTTTGATATAACTTGTAAAAATAGATGTTTAATTTTTAATGATATAGAAATGGAGTAATAACAATGGATTTTACTATAACTTATAAAGTTTATAATGAAAATGACGAAAGAATTATTAATTATATTTATTCTGTTTTAGTTAGAGAAATTAAAGAACATAATTTATATCTTGACGAAAATAGCAAATATGATATTCGTTATAAGGAAGATTTACAAAACTGTATTATAATATTCTTGCGTGAATATAATAGTTGGTATTATAATAATGAAGAAAAATTATATAATATAACAACTATAAGAGGATTGTATAAAAGTTTTTTACAAACTTGTATTTTTAATTTTGAAATTGATAGTTATAATATGGTAGAGGTATTTTTCAAGGGAGTATTGCAATATAGCGAAAAAGATATTAACGAATTATACGAAAAATCTAATACAGAAATAGAAGAATATTATTATACATTAATATGCAGATGTCTTGTAAGGTTATGTTATATATACAGCGACTCTATTTATCGTTACGAACAGAAAGAATTTTAAGAGGTGAATAAAATGAATGTATCTAAAATTAAACAATTAAAAGAAAGATATGATATTATTTTAACTGAATATAAGGATAAAATTTTGCCGTATCAATTAGCCATCAATAATATTAATCATCAGGAAAAGTGTATTAAAGATATGATTGGTATTTTAATAAAACAAGATAATAAAAAACGTATAAATTTGAAAGAGGTATATAAAGAAATATATGGCGATAGCTTTACAGATAGAATATTATTTTTTAAGCAAAAACAACATATTAGATATAATGCAGGGAAAAGATAC
>CAVKUP010000061.1:0-3416 GCA_963659735.1 bacterium | reverse complement strand
CTATTAAGACGCCTAGGACAAGTTAAATTAAATTGAATTTTTTTATTTTTAAATTTCAAATTACAAATAACATTATATTTTTTAATCTTATTTATAAAATATAAAAGATATATAAATAAATTTAAACACAAAAACCTAGGTAATACATAAATAAATCCATCTTTTATAACATCATATCCTGTACCCGTAGCTGTTTGCATACTATAAATAAGTTGTTCAAACGAAACATCAGAAAAATCTTTTTTAATATAAAATGATAATATAGTTAATAAAAATAATATTTCGAAAATAACAGCAAATATTATTTTATCTACGTTTTTTCTTTTTTTCATTTACTTTTTTATAAACAATATCAATTGAAAGATTTTTCTGAAAATACATAATTATTAAAACAATAAAAATATTGATGATAATTGACATAATCATAAATTTACTAAATAATATTGGTTTATCATCAATACTATTAAATAAACCAGATTCAACACCAAATAATATTTTAGAAAGTACTGCATTAAAGCAACTTGATAAACCTAATAAAATAAAATAATAATAAATTGTATTTTTTAAACTTAACCCCTTATTTAAATAATCCAATAATTTAGTAGCAATTAAACTAGGAATTAGAATTGCTATTAAACCATACAACATAAAATCACCTGCTTTTAAAAACTTCTTTTATAATTCCGCCACCTAAACATTCTTCTTTATTATAAAATACGCACGCTTGACCTTCTGTTACGGCTTTAATTCCTTGAGGATATTTAACTAAAACGTTGCCGTTTTCTAATATTTCGGTATATACTTCATTATCTTTTTGTCTATACCTAAATTTTGCTGTACATTTTTTAGGAAGTTCGTCTAGTAAATTAACCTCTTCAATAATAGCACTATAACTTAATAAATATTTATTTTCATCACCCATAGCAACATATAAAATATTTTTTTCTAAATCTTTTTTACAAACAAATAATCTTTCCTTACTACCACCTATATTTAATCCTCTTCGTTGTCCAACTGTATAATACATTAAGCCTATATGTTTTCCTAAAACTTCATTTGTATCAATATTTACAATATTTCCTGGATTATTAGGTAAATAATTTTCTAAAAATTTTTTAAAATTTCTTTCACCTATAAAACATATACCAGTTGAATCTTTTTTATCTGCTGTAATTAAATCATATTCATGGGCTATCTTTCTAACTTCTGTTTTATTTAACTCTCCTACTGGAAATAAAACCTTTTCAAATTGTTTTTTAGTAACTTGTGATAAAAAATAAGACTGATCTTTATTTTCATCATCACCGCGGTATAATTTTCCATCTTTTATTTTAGCATAATGTCCAGTTGCAATATAATCTGCTCCTAATTTAATAGCTTCTTTTAAGAACATATCAAATTTAATATACTTGTTGCACATAATATCTGGATTAGGCGTTCTTCCTTTTTTTAATTCATCTAAAAAATAAGTAAAAACATAATCCCAATATTCTTTAACAAAATCCACTCTTTTTAAAGGTATTCCTATTTTTTCACATACTTTTAATGCATCATTATAATCTTTCTCTTGAGGGCATATATCGTTTAAATCATTAGGATTACCTAAAAAATCATTATTAATTGTACTATCCCAGTTTCTCATAAAAAGCCCAATAACTTCATAGCCTTGATTTTTTAATAAAATAGCTGCAACACTGCTATCTACACCACCACTCATACCAACTACAACTTTTTTCATGCATACCACTCTTTTCTTTTTAATATTATAACAAAAAAATAGTTATAAAAGCTATCTTTATATAACATTATTTAAAATTTTAAGTAAATAAGGCATACAATATACTTCATATAATGTGCTTATAGACAAAATGATTAAAGAAAACATTAATATAAAATTATATCTTTGAAAAATATTTTTAAAATCAAATGAAGTTTTTTTCATAAAACTATTTATTAATTTATAAGATAAAACTAAAGCATAAGATGATATTAGAATGTATATCATCATGTTAATTACATGATGTGGAACTATATATATAAATGAAAGTATAATACCTTTAAATTTAAAATTAATAATAATAGAACCTAAAGAAAATCCTAAAGAAAAAGATTTAACAAATAAAATTAATATTATAAAAATAAAACCAATAACTGATATTCCTAATAGCCAAATTAATAATCCAATACCTAACGTAAAAACTAATGTATTGGTTAAAGTTATACCATAATTCAATTTTGATGAATTTATACTATTTAAAAAATCATTTAAATAATTAGTTACCATTTGTTTATCACTACTATTTAAAAATGTAACAAATATACTTCCACTAGCTAATCCTACAGCCACAATAACAGCTAAAAACACAAATAAATTTTTATTAATGCGAATATTGTTTTTAATAATGTTCATATATTTTTTCATATTTTATCCCTCATCAAATTATACTCTTTTGAATAAAAAATATTCCAAAATATAAGAAAATATATTATAATTAAAAGCGAGGTGAAAAATATGAATCCTAAAGTACAAAAAATTGCCGTTTGGATTATGCTTATCGGTATTATTGCCTTTTTTATAGCCGGTCTATTTGTATACGTATAAAACGCTCAATTAAGAGCGTTTTTAATATTTTATACAGTCATTTATAATATAATCAATAATTTTTTCATTAGTTTCCTTAATATAATGAATACCATCATCAGATTTAAATTTTAATTCATCATAAGCATTACAATAATAAATATTTTCTTCTTTAGAATTATTTATTTTTTTTATAATTTCTTTATTAAATTCTTCTATTTTTTTATTTGTTCTTGTATTATACTTTTGTGTCTCATTTAATCTTTTTTCAAATATTGGATTAATAGATAAAACATATAAATTTATTTTTGAATTATATTGAGCCAATTTTTCATATTCATCAAAATACTCATCAGCTCTTTTTTTAATATCTATATCATCATTTAAATCATTCACACCCATATTTACAACAATATTATATTTATCATAATTACCATTTTTTAAAATTTTATATGCCCTAGGTAAAGCTTCATCATGAAACCAAGTATATTTCATTGCACTTTTAGCAATAAAATCAAAATTTCCCGGCTTAATTAAATTTTCATCGTCTTCCATCAATTCCATTCTAGAATCACCAATAATTAATACCCTATTGTTATTTAAATAATTTGTTTCATTTTCAATACTTTTATAAAATATATTAGAAGCACTTCCATAGTATTTACACGCACAATTTTTAACAGACGAACTATAAATAAGCCATATAAACATAAAAACTAAAAAACCAACAAATACTAAGCTAAAAAACATAATTATAATTTTAATATAAATTTTATTTTTTATTTTTTCTAATATATTATTATTTTTAATTAAAAAACATAATCCTATTAAAAAA
>CAVKUP010000060.1:2904-3500 GCA_963659735.1 bacterium | reverse complement strand
ATCTATAAATGATATATATTCGCCTTTTGCTTTTGATAAGCCTAAGTTACGAGCAGATGCTTGACCACCATTTTCTTTTTTTAAATAAATAATTCTTTTATCTTTTAAATATTGTTTTATTATATCTTCACTATTATCTGTAGAGCCATCATTGACTAAAATAATTTCAATATTTTTAAATGTTTGATTAACTAAGCTATCTAAACATTTTTTTAAATATTTTTCTGAATTATATATTGGAACAATTACACTAAATTTCATAATTCCCTCCTATATTCATCAAGCATATCTAATAGTTTTTCATCTACATTTATATCAACTTTACGGCAAAAGAAATTATCACTTTCAACTATTTTATTAAAATCTTTTTTCATTAAAATATCAGGATTTCCTTTATTAAAACCTTTTTTATGACTTGACCAATCTATATAATATTTATTATCATCTACTATAGTATCTTTAAATTTTGAATTATATAAAACTGTTTGAATAAAAACTTCGTCTATGCATGAAGTATATTTAATTTTTTTATTAAATTCATCATTATATTTTTTAACTATATATTTAACTGCATCTTGATTTAACATCCACCAAAC
>CAVKUP010000060.1:0-2894 GCA_963659735.1 bacterium | reverse complement strand
CCACCAAACGCTTCCCCAACATGGAACCATATTTTCAAATATATTTTTTCTTTTTATTAATTTAACAGAAATTTTATCTAAATATTTATTTTTAAATCTATATTTTAAATATCTATTTTTTGTGCTTTCATCTTCAATTTTACCAATTGTTATATAATTTTTTTCTTTATTTGAATTTAAAAACTGAACAACATCAGAAATTGGTTTTACTAAATAATCTTGCCCACTCATAAGAATAAAATGAGTATAGTCTTTATTATTTAATATATAATTCAAACTATATATAATTGCATCAACCATAGATGAATCGCCCCAACCAATATCAAATCTTTTATCAATCAACTTAATGTCTTTAAAATCATTTTGATTAAAGTCTGCTTTTTTATCAGCATGCATAAATATATCAACATTATCATTTTTCAAAGTATCAATTAATCTTCTTACTTGATTAAAATTTTTATGAGCTAAGATAAGAACCGCTATCATTTAGACTCCCCCTTAATATAGTTATATAATTTATCTATTATTTTTTTATCAGTTTTAGTTGAAAATTTTCTGGCAAATAAATATTTACTATTTATAAGTTCATCAAAATCTTCACTTTTAAAAATATAAGGCTCGCCTCTATTCCAATCAATATATCTCACAATTGACATATAATCATCATCTTTTTTTAAATATAAATTATTATAAAACTTACTATTATAAACTAATGTTTGAACAAACAATTCATCAGAGCAATAACTATATTTAAAATGTCTTTTTATAAATTTTTCATTTGAAATGATATAACTAGCTAAATCATTTGTTATACTGAACCAATTGGCTCCTTTTCTTATATTTAAATCTTTACATCTATTTATTTTTAATTTTTTTTGAAATTTGATTAAATGAAAATGAAGAGAGTTATAAATTCTTGCTATTATTCCATTATTTCTAAATTTTGAGGTAAATAGATGATAATATCTTATTCTATCTATCGTTTCATCTTTAACTTTATCATAATAATCAAAATGAACAAATTCGCATCCTTTATTTTCATTAAAAAAAGCATGAATTTCATCTTGATTTTTTAATGGCATGTCTATCCCACTTATTAAATGATAATATGCATATTTATTACTATAAGCCATTTTTAAAAGTGATAATTCACATTTAATTTGCATGTATGTTCCCCATCTTACATCTAATCTTGGAGTAAAATATAAATTGCTTTTTTTGACAATTTTTTTAAAATAATCAAAATCAAAATCTTTCCATTTTTTATCAATATGAATATATATATCATTTCTTTCGTCATCGATTAATTTTAATTGTTTTTCTAATATGTAAGGTTCATTATGAGCAATGACTAAATATGCATGTTTCATGAAACTACGCTCTCTTTCTTATTTTATTAAATAGAAATGTAAATCTATTTTTCGCACTTTGAAATTCATCAGTATTTTTATATATTAAAATTATTAATAATGTTGGAATAATTAATGATAAACTAAAATTAATAATAACTTGCATTAATGAATTTACATGTATAAAATTAGTAATTAAATAAATAATTAATCCAGATATTACTAAAACTACGGTTTGTTTAAAAAACGATTTGAAATAAATACTTATTTCTTTATCCAAAACATGTTTAAAAATAACAACTGGTTTTATAATTAAAGGAAGTAAATAACTAATTAGTGTTCCAAGTAAAATACCTGGCAAGCCTAAAATTTTAACTAAAATTATACTTAACGATAAATTTAATGTAGCTTCTAATATTGGAACATATTTATCATATTTATATACTCCAGCTGCTGATTGTACAATTATAGGAACTTGATTTATTCCAACTAAATAATAATTAATCATGATTAATAAAACAACAGTAAAATCTAAAACGTATTTACTACCAAATACTAATTTTATAAAAGGATTTAGTGTAAATAATAAACATATTGTAGAAACTCCGTATAAACAGTATGTTATAAAATCCATTTCTTTAAACACATCAAATCTTTTTTCCTTATCTCCCTCAGCAATTAAATTTCCAAATGAAGCTGTAACATTACTTACAAATGTATATATAAAATTACTTATAGTACTATGTATTAAAACATAATTAGAATAAATACCGACTGTAACAATTCCTATATATTTTGAAATTACAATATTATCAGTGGCTGTTAATACATAATTACCTATTTTATGAAGCATTAAGGCTTTTATATTAGTTTTTATTTCATTTAAATCTTCTTTTTCTAATTTTTTAGCTTTATTTATTTCTTTTAAATATGGATAGCATTTATTTATATAATTATTTACTAAAATATTTTCAAGAAAAACACAAGCAGTTTGAACTAATAAATATAATATATAATTTTTAAATAATAATAATATAATAATTTGACCTACAGTCATTACAAAATTAGAAAATATTAAATAAGGAGTTATTTTATAATTTTTTTGATCTGCAGTAATCAACGTTCTTTTATATGAAAATAAATAACCTATTACCATGTTTGCTAGAAAAATTAAATAAATTATATTTAAATTTTCAATGCCTGATGTATCTTTAATAAACCATGGTAAAAATGGCAATAATATTAAACCAGATACTAATACAACTAAGGCAATGACTCTATAGGCAATTTTATAAAATTTCATTAAGCTTTTGCATTCTTCTATATCATTACTTGCTAGCGGTTTATATAAACTATAATTTATGGCTGTACCTATTCCTAATTCAGCTAAAGCAAGAATTCCAAGTACATTTGATAAAAGCCCATTTACGCCTAAATAAACATCACTTAATACCTTAACAAATATAATTCTAGAGACAAATCTTAATAAATTTAAAATTAAACTATTAGCAAAGTTTCCTAAAGCATTTTTTATTGAATTTAACG
>CAVKUP010000059.1:0-3513 GCA_963659735.1 bacterium | reverse complement strand
CATCAATATATCCAACACCAACACCAACGTAAGGTACAAACCCATCAGGTAAATTTAGTTTACTAAGAATATCTTTATTAGACCTAATAAGACCAATAACCAAATTCAAATAAATAGAACCCAAATTTAAATCACAAGCAGCTAACAACATATTTTCAGCCACACAAGCACAATTTTCTTGGCATAAACCATGACCATCATTCTTAGCTGATATAATAATTAATGCTTTAGCACAATAAAACGCACTTTTATCAGTTAAGCTACTAATTTCATTAAGCAAATCAGTATCAGTAATAACCGTAATATGCATATCATCATACTTGCCCCTACCAACAGGAGCCATCATACCAGCCTTCAAAATTTTATCTAAATTGGCCTTACTAACAGGCTTGTCCAAAAATTTGCGACATGAAAAACGCTTATTAATTACATCAAATAATTCCATAAAATCAAATCCTTTCATCAATATTATAACTTTTAAAATAAAAACATTCAAATTGTGTTAAAATAAAATTAAGGAGAATGATTATGAAAAAATATTTAAACGACTATATAAATGAAATAGATAACAAAATAAAGACAAAAAACATAACTGAAAAGGATATAAAAGAGCATCTAATAAAAATAAATTTTTTCCAGCACGAAAGACTAATTCATCTTTTAGTAACACTTTTTTATGGATTATTTTTATTCTTATCAGTTATAATATTTACAAAAATTCCACTTTTTATAATAATCTTATATATTGTATTAATCATATTAATTTTTTATGTAAGACATTATTTCTTCCTAGAAAATGGTGTACAATATCTATATAAGCAATATGATGCAATGAAAAAAATCAAAAGTACATCTACATTAAAAAAAATTAATAGATTTATTACATCTATTGTGTTAAAATGAATATAGCTATAATTATAGAAACTGGTGGTACAAATGGGAAAAATAATAGCACTCGTCAATCAAAAAGGTGGCGTTGGTAAAACAACTTCAAGTATAAATCTAGCCGCTTCTTTAGGATACTTAGGAAAAAGAAGCCTTTTAATAGATCTAGATCCACAAGGAAATAGTACTACAGGTCTAGGCATTGACAAAGGCGATATAAAAAAAAGCATATATGACTTATTAACTGGAAAAGCAGAAGCAAAAGAAGTAATAAGAAAAACAAAATTCAAAAATCTATACATCATACCAGCCACAATAAGTCTAGCCGGTGTTGATATTGAACTAGTAGAACAAAGCAGATTAGACCCAGAATTTTCAAAAAGTAGACAATTAAAAAACAGCTTAGAATATGCAAAAGACATGTTTGATTATATAATAATTGACTGTCCACCATCTTTAGGAATATTAACAACAAACGCCCTAACAGCTGCAGATTCAGTTATTATTCCAGTGCAATGTGAATTTTTTGCCCTAGAAGGAATCATGCAATTATTAAATTCAATCATGCTAGCCCAAAAAACATTAAATCCAACCCTAGACATTGAAGGAGTATTACTAACAATGTTAGATAATAGAACAAACCTAGGATTAGAAGTTGTTCAAGATATTAAAAGCTACTTCAAAGAAAGGGTATACGATACAATCATACCAAGACTAGTAAGACTATCAGAAGCACCCTCACATGGAAAACCAATAATAAGCTACGATCCAAAAAGTAGAGGTGCCGAAGCATACATAAATTTAGCCAAAGAGGTGATTAAAAGAAATGGAAAATAGAAGAGCACTAGGTAAAGGCCTAGAACAATTATTTGATTTAGATAACCTAAACGTAAACAACGTAACAGATTTTGAAAAAACAATGTATGAAGAAGCAAAAGGCGAAGAAATAGTAGAATTAAATGTAGATGATATAAGACCAAATCCATATCAACCAAGAACAATATTTGACGAAGATGCTCTAAACGAATTAGCAAACTCAATAAAAGAAAATGGTGTATTCCAACCAATAATCGTAAAAAAGAGCATTAAAGGATACGATGTAATAGCTGGAGAAAGAAGACTAAGAGCAAGCAAAATAGCTGGAAACAAAACAATACCAGCAATCATAAGACAACTAAGCGATGAAAAAATGGCTGAAATAGCTTTACTAGAAAATCTTCAAAGAGAAAACTTAAACGCCCTAGAAGAAGCAAAAGCATATAAAAGCTTGCTAGAAAAACTAAATCTAACCCAAGAAGAACTCGCAAAAAAAGTAAGTAAAAGTAGAAGTCATATAACAAACATGATAGGACTTTTAAGACTTCCAGGCGAAGTTCAAGACATGATAATTGAAGGAAAATTATCAATGGGACACGCTAGAGCTTTAAGTAAATTAGAAGATGAAGAAGAAATAATCAAAATGGCAAACAGCATAGTTGAAAACGGTCTAACCGTAAGGGATATAGAAAATCAAAGCGAAAATGCAGCAAAAAAACACCAAACAGTAAGAAAACAAAAAAACGCAGAATACATCTACGTTCAAGATTTGCTTAGAGAAAGACTAGATACAAAAGTTAAAATAAAAGAGAAAAAAATAGAAATAAGTTTTAGTAATGCAGCCGACCTAAATAGAATTTTAGAAATTTTAAATGTAAAGGAATAATATATGGAAAAAATATTAACAAAAGAAATAGTAAGCACATTTTTTGTAATTCTAGTAACATTCATAATTTATTTCATATTTAAAAATCTATTTAACAAATTCGGGCTTAAAAGAGCCAAAGAAAAAGGCAACAAAAAAGCCATGACAATGATAACCCTAGTAAGTAACATACTAAAATATTTACTATTAGTTGTTGTAATCTTAATGATACTAGACATCTGGGGCGTAGACACAAAAGCCCTAGTAACATCATTAGGAGTAGTCGGAGTAGTAGCTGGACTTGCTATTCAAGATTTACTTAAAGACTTCATAAGTGGAACAGGCATAGTAACTGATGAACAATTTAAAGTAGGAGATAACATTAAAATTGGCGACTTTAGAGGAACCGTAATTGCTCTAGGAATGAAAACAACAAAACTAAGAGCAGTAACGGGCGAAGTAAAAATAATTGCTAATAGAAATATAACAGAAGTAATAAATTACAGCATGATGCCATCAATTTGCCTACTAGATTTAGGACTATCATATGAAGACAACCTAGAAAAAATAGAAACCGCCCTAAAAAATGTTTGTGATAGAGTTAGTAAACAAATAACTTATCTAAAATCACCAATAAAAATATTAGGTATAGAAGAACTTCAAGCAAGTTACGTAGTATATAGAATAGAAGCAACAGTATCTCCATTAAAAGACTTTGACTTCAAAAGAGTATTCCAAAGAGAATTAAAAAAAGAAGCAGAAAAGGGTAATTTAACATTATCTTATGAACAATTAGATGTCCATAACGTTTAACAAGACTTAAAACTCTTGTTTTTTTAATTTTGCATATTATTTTATAAGAAAAAAATCTACACTTTTATGTGTAGTTTGATTTTTTAAGGTTCATTATCAATTTATTGTAATTCTTCTATTTGTTTAATATCTAA
>CAVKUP010000058.1:0-3894 GCA_963659735.1 bacterium | reverse complement strand
AATAATCACCAACCAATTCTACATATAAGTATATCAGATTTTTAATTAAATTAATAGTAAAATAAAATTCTAAATAAGATACATAAATTTTTAAATTTTAAAAATTGTTCTAATTTTTACCTCTATAATTTCAAATTGATAACTAAAAAAATTGATAATTTTTATATCAATTTTTTATCTTTTAAATATTGTAAAAAGCCTTTACAACCTTCGGTAATTTCATTATAAGTCATTTCAAAATTACGTGAATACCAAGGGTCTATAATATCTTTTGGAATATTTGTAAAATCTAATAATTTATATATTTTATCTTTTCTACCAGTTATTCTTTTTATATTCTCTACATTTGAATTTTCCATGCCTATTATAAAATCATAATTATTATAATCTTCAGGCATTAATCTTACTGCTTTTCTTTTGTCATATTTGATATTTTTTTCATCTAATATTTCTTTAGCACATCTATACATATCATTTCCTAATTCTTCATAGCTTGTAGCTGATGAATTTATAATAAATTTATTTTCAAGGTTCTGTTTTTTTACCATATCTTTTAATATAAATTCCGCCATTGGAGATCTACAAATATTTCCTAGACATACAAACATTACTTTAATCATTGTTTTTACCTCCATAATATTAATATAAACTAAGTATAATTTTTTATTGAGTTAATGCATTAAAATTATAACATGCATATATAATGCACGCAAATTAATAAATACATAAAAATATAGATACATTTTCATTATATTTAAAAACAAATGAAAGAAAAGTGCATTGCTGCACTTAATCAAATATATTATAACCATAATCTAAATCTACATTTGTTTTAATTCCTGATATTTGACCTAATGAAGAAAATTGCCAATAATTATAAGTAGATAAACTATAACTAGAAGGTTTAGATAATACACTGTAATAATCATCCGGTCCAGTGTAATGAGCAAGCCAAATTTTATATTTACTTGCAAGATCACTACCGTTTAAAATATTTTCATACCAATTTTTACTAGCATATATACCACATGAATAACCATTTTGTTCAATAACTGAACAATAATTCACGCCAAGACTAGTCATATAATTTTTATCACCTTTTAAAGTAGAATTATCTTCCATATCATAAAATATTGCTGTACTTAATTTAGATGTATAGCCTAAATTTTTTAATTTATTTAATACTCTAACAGAAAATTGTGCTTCTGCTTTTGCTCCTTTTTCACCATCAACACCATCCGCATATGAATATAGATAAAATGCATAAGGAATATTATTTTCTTCACATCCTTTAACATATTCTAATAATTTTGCATCTTCCTGCGAATCATAGGCACCAAATCCAAGTCTTAAAATAGCAAAATTAACTCCACTATTTGAAACTTGATTCCAATTAATATCTCCTTGATGTTTAGATACGTCTATACCTTTATATACTTTTTTATCCGTATATTTTGTAAGTTTAAACCTTTGAGCATTAGAACCGTTGTTACTATAAAGTTGAATGTTTGTGCCATTAGAAGTTACTCCACCTGCTACATCAACATATAACCCACTTAATTTAGATACAATAGCAACTACCCCGTTACCATAATCTTTAATTAACCATTTTTGTGCATCGCTACCATTCCATTTATATGCTTGTACGTTTGTACCTTTTGTAGTGCCTCCATCTTGAGCATCTACACTTACATTTTTATTTAAAGCACTTGTTATTGAATAATATCCATCATTTAAATATTTTAAATACCAAACTTGAGCTAAAGTCGAATTATTATTATAAAGTTGAATATTGGTACTATTTTTAACAATTCCACCATTAACATCTAAAACTTTATTACTATCAAGCAAACTTGATATTTGATAATATCCGTCTTCATAGCTTTTAACTAAATCATTTTTTTCAGTTTTATCAAATTTAAATAATTGAGCATCACTATAGTTTAAACCATATAATTGAATATTCGTTCCATCTGATACTTTCGCACCATCAACATCTAAACCACTGTAACCAAGCTGTGAAATAATTGTATAATAGCCATCTTTAACATATTTTATATACCATCTTTGAGCGTTTGAATTATTGCTATTATAAATTTGAATATTAGAATGATCGGCTTTATTTCCACCTAATACATCTAAACTTTTACTTAAATCTACAGCGGATGAAATTGAATATATACCACTACCTAAATTTTTAACATACCATTTTTGTGTATTAGAATCATTTGAATCTTTTAAAGCAACATTAATGCCATTAATAGCGACATCACTTTCAATTCCAATAACTTTATTATTAGATAATTTACTTGTTATTTTATAAAATCCATCTTCTAATTTATTATATTCAATTTTTTCAAATTTAAATTTCTGAGCACTTGTTCCATTTCCACGATATACTTGAATTTGTGTGAAGTTCCTAGCTACCCCACCAGATACATCTAAATATTTATGGTTTCCTATAGTTAAAATATTATAATAGCCATTTCCAATATCCTTTATAATCCACTTTTGAGCAACATTTTCACTATTTTGATATAATTGTACCTTATTGCCACTTATTTCTTTTACATCAATTAAATCCAACGCTTTATTATTATCAAGTGATGATGTAATAGAATAATAGCCATCTGATAAATATTTTAAATGCCAAATTTGAGCATGATTTTCATATAAACCTAAATCATAAGTTTGAATTTTAGAATGATTTGCCGTATTTCCACCAGACAAATCAATCACTTGATTATAATTATTAGTGTGAATTATATAATCTCCATCTTCTAATGTTTTTTTACTTTCAACTTGCTCTATTAATTTAAACTTTTGAGCAGCACTACCATTGCCTTTATATACTTGAATATTAGTTCCATCCTTTGTACTACCACCAGATACATCTAAATATAAATTGTTTAATTTAGATATTATATTAAAATAACCATCAGATGTTTCTTTTAAATACCAAACTTGTGAATTTGTATTGTTACTATAATACAGCCAGACATTTGTACCACTAGAATATCCACCACCAGCAACATCCATATTAAAATTACCATCTAATGAAGTAATTTTATAATATCCATTATTTAAACTTTGTATTTTCCATTTTTGATTATCTGAATTTATATTTTTATTTATTTGAACATTTGCAGTATTAGTATTTGAAACTGCTTCTACTACCTTATTAGAAGTTGTTTCAATTGTATATATTCCATCAATAAGTTCATCAGCTTTTGCACAGTTAGAAAAGATAAAAAAAGCAAAAGCACAAAATAAAATTTTATTAATTTTTTTCATGTTTTACCTCCTATTTATCATATGTTATATAATTATTTTCTTTAATGACTTTTCCATCAGATCCTAATTTACATGTAACATCTTCACCGTTTAAATATAAATCAGTAGCCCCGGTTGCAATTAATTCTTTAGAATTTTGTGATAAATCCATATAATATAAATCAGAACCATCTAAATAAAATACGTGATTACTTGCACCAGCAAACCCAGTAGCAGTTACTGTTTTATTAGCATTTATTTTAACTTCCTCGCCCTCTTGATTTGTAATAGTATAATCCTTTTTATCTTCTTTTTGTAATGCACCAGTATTTACTTTAATATTTTCCTTTTTATCAGAATTAATTTTATTTACCTCTTTATTTTCAACTTTACTTTCTTTACCATTAAAAATTGTTTTATAATTTGCACCTAAATATATTCCACCTGCAAAAAGACCTATCAATAACAAAACTAAAATTACTTTCTTCCCCATATTTCTTACCTCTCTTACACATTTATTATCACAAATTATTTACTAAAAATCAAGTAATAAACCATAATTATTTAAAGGATAATTATTTATATAATATAATCATTGTAAACAATAGTAAAATATAATTT
>CAVKUP010000057.1:0-4426 GCA_963659735.1 bacterium | reverse complement strand
TTAAATTCAAGCATGAAAAAAGTCCTCCTTTCTAGAAAGAGAACTTTTAAAGTTTTATATAAAATAAAAACTTACGAACAATTAAGTCCGTAAGTTGATTTCAAATGGAGCCTTAACTTTTCTTATATTCGAAAAATTATACTCCCAAGATTGATTAAATCAACTAGATATATTATATAAAATTAATAATTATATTTCAATATTTATTCTTTGATTTCTAAAATTATATGTGCAGTATCACATATAAAATTTGATATTTCCATTGATGGCTTTAAATTAGTCCAATTTTTAATTATAAATGCAGAACCTGATATTATTTAAGTAGTCTTACTATTTATAAGTATTTCTTTTTATAGTATAATTATTTACGTAAATTTTACCAACTTTTTGGCGTTTGGTTTGTATAATTATTGGTAAAAGAAAAGGAGAGTGAGATAATGGATGATAAAAAGCTAATCAAAGAGTGTCAAAAGGGATCTCATAAGGCTTTTGATTTACTTATTAGAAAATATTATCCTTATGTCACGGGATTTTTACTGAAAATAAGTGGAGATGAAGAACTTACCAAAGATATAACACAAGAAGTGTTTTTGAAAGTAATTGAAAAAATCGAAGAATTTGACTTAAAAAAGAAAGTGTCTTTTGGTACTTATATCATTACTATTTCTAAAAACACATTTATTGATTATAAGCGAAAAGAAAAAACAACAACTATACTCGAAGATTACGATATACCAGACAATATAAACATTATTGATGATTTAATTAAACAAAATGATTTAGAAATTCTAAAAAAAGAATTAAAAAAAATACCAAAAGAACAAAGCGAAGCGATTTATTTAAAATATTTTGAAGAATTAACTTTAAAAGAAATAGCAGAAAGAGAACGAGTACAAGAAAAAACAATTAAAAGCAGGATTTTTGAAGGCAAGAGAAAACTAAAAAATACTTTAAAGGAGGAGTTACAATGAAAACAGTTGATGAATTTTTAAACGATATAAATGATGACATAGAATTAAAATGTATAGAAATAAGACAAAAACGAAAAGAGAAAAGATGGAATATACTATTTTTAACTTTATGTAGTTTCATATTTGTAATGCCTATTATCTTAATTATTTTTGGAGTATCTGTACTAAATGTGTTATTAACATTTTTAGTAGTAGGAGCATTTGTTCTTGGAACATTTGTAATAACAAAAACATTGGGAGGTGTAACTTATGAACAAATTGTTAGATATGAACTTTAAAAAGATATTTATTGGATTTATTATATTTGCAATAATTATTGGAACTTTCACATTAGGTGTAGGAGGATATATCTTTAAAGATAAAATATCATTTATATATCACTATGATAAAATAAAAGATGAATTTAAAAGAAATAACTCGGATACTATAAAAAATGAATTATCAAAATTTTCTAATGATTTTACTGATATTGTTGATACTCTAGTATTAGATAAAGATAATAATGTGATTTATAGTGCAAAACAAAAATTTACAAATAACTCTAATTTTGAATTAGACTATTCTAATGTTAGCAAAAAATATTTAGTATATAAAAATAATGAAAATGTTATGTTTTATTTGACCGATAATGAAGAACTAATGCTTTCTCTTATTACTAATAAAAATATAGATAAAATAAAACGAGATCATGATGATGAATCATTCTTCTTAAAAAATATTAAAAATAAAGAAACTTACGGATTATCTTATGTTTTAAATAAAGATAGTAACGAGAAGATTTATTTTATTACAGATATCCAACCTGTTAAAAATGCAAATATTTACTTTGAAACTCTTGAAATTATCATAATGTGTTTATTTGCTACTTACTTAATTATTGTAGCATTATGGACATATCAAAATGCTAAAAAGAATAATCTTAATGCACCATTATGGGGAATCGTAACTCTATTTACGAACATTATTGGAGTTTGTATATATGCAATATATAAAAGAAAAGTAATTGTTTGTGAAAAATGTCGTACTATTCAGAACAAAATAAATATATATTGTACGAACTGTAAAAACAAATTAAATGATACTTGCGATAAATGTGGAAATATAATAAGCAAAAAAGATAAATATTGTCCTCATTGTGGCGAAAAAACAAAAGAAAAATAAAATTTAAAAAAAATTACCAACTTTTTAATTTCTCTTTCGTATAACTTATAGTTACAACAAAGGAGGAATTTTTTTATGGTTGTGAACATAATTAGAGGTTTTTGCATGGCACTTGCTGATAGCGTTCCTGGAGTAAGTGGTGGTACAATAGCCTATTTAATGGGATTTTTTGATAAGTTTATTTACTCATTAAATTACTTGATGAAAGGAACGAAAGAACAAAGACTAGAATCCCTTAAATTTTTAGTCAAAATTGGTATTGGTTGGATAATCGGAATGGGACTATCTGTATCGATTTTAGCAGCACTTTTTGATAAGGGCATTTACAAAATGAGTTCCTTATTTTTAGGATTTATTATTGCTGCAATTCCTATAATGATAATGGAAGAAAAGAAGTATATTAAAGGCAAGTATAAAAATATTTTGTGGGCAATACTTGGTGGAAGTGCAGTTTTAATTTTATCAATATTAAAGTTTGGCAGTAATATTGATTTAGCAAATCTTAATATTGGAATGATACTATACATTTTTATTGCAGGAATATTAGCAATATCTGCAATGGTACTTCCAGGAATTTCAGGCTCAACGTTGTTACTTACATTTGGTTTATATATTCCTATCATTACAGGAATTAAAAATTTTTTGCATTTTGATTTTAGTGATTTTTCATTGTTATTTATTTTTGGAATAGGAGTTTTAACAGGAATATTTACAACACTCAAAGGTATCAAAAAATTATTAGAGAAAAATCGTAGTGCAATGGTTTATGCAATACTTGGTATGATGATTACTTCTTTATATGCCATAGTTATTGGACCTACTACATTAAAAGTACCACAAGCCTCAATGACACTTAAAACATTTGATATAGTATTCTTTACAATAGGCGTTATACTTGTGTTGGGATTTCAAGCATTAAAAAAATTACCACTTTACAAGAAAGAAACAAAATAATGGAGTGTGATGTATGTGACAAATGTAAAAGAATTTATAGGGAAAAATTACAAACAAATAATGTTTTTTCTATGTATTATTTTATTTTTGGCATTTGCCGAAGATGTATTTAATAATGAAATTATGCAAGGAGATGTAATAGGATATAATTTCATTTCCAACAATATAATAAACGAAAAATTAACACCTATTATAAAGGTTATTACAAATTTTGGTGGAGCAGTAGTTTTAGCTATTACTACTATTTTGCTTATAGTAATAGTCAAAAATAAACGAATTGGAATTGGAGTGTTAATTAATTTATGCAGTGTGACAGGACTTAATTTAATTTTAAAATCACTTTTACAACGACCAAGACCAACAGAATTTAGAATAATTAATGAAACGGGATATAGTTTTCCATCTGGTCATTCAATGGTAAGTATGGCATTTTATGGTTTCCTTATTTACTTAATTTATAAAAATATCAAAAATAAATATTTAAAATGGACGAGCATTCTTTTGTTAAGCATTTTAATTACAATGATAGGATTTAGTAGAATATATTTAGGTGTTCACTATGTTAGTGATGTACTAGCAGGGTTCTTATTTTCTATTGCTTATCTAATAGTTTATATCGGAATTATAAATAAATATTTATTTAAAGGAGCAATACCTAATGAATAATAAAAAAGAGAAATTTAAACATCATAGTAAAAACCTATTATATAGTTTTAGATATGCTTTTCAAGGTATATATAGTTCTTTCAAATCCGAGCGAAATATGAAAATACATATTTTTATGATGACACTTGTTATACTCTTTGGAATATTATTAAAAATATCATTACTAGAATGGTTTGTATGTATTATTCTTTTTATTATAGTAATAGCAGGAGAATTATTTAATACAGCAGTTGAAACCGTGGTAGATATGGTCAGTCCTGATATAAATGAAAAAGCCAAACTTGCAAAAGATGTTTCAGCAGGTGGAGTTCTGGTTTTGGCTATTGGTGCTTCCATTATAGGTTTATTTATATTTATTCCTAAACTATTATTATTTTAATAATTGAAAATTACAGGTATACTTTTATCTCTTTATGTTAGAATAAAAAAAAGACAACTCTAAGTCATAGTGGTGTTAGGATAGATATTAGGACACGAAAATTTACACACTGTGATATAATATGAAACAATGTGAAAAGGAGGTGCCCTATGGCAAGAACATATAAGACATATGATGAGGATTATAAAAAAATATAGTTAAACTTGTTGAAAATGGTAAAGCTATATCAGATGTTGATCGTGAATATGGCATAAATAGAAAATTGATTTATAATTGGAAAAATAAATATGGTACT
>CAVKUP010000056.1:0-5179 GCA_963659735.1 bacterium | reverse complement strand
TTTAATATCATTAAATATTTTTTCCTTTTTTTGATAGTATTCATCATTTTTACAATTTAATAAATATTCTTCATATAAAATATTGTATGTTACTTTATCAATTTTTTCACCAACAATGATAGAGTATTTACCAGTGTTTTCGTCATAATTGAAGGCTTTATTTGCGGGTAAAATAACTGGCTTATTATTTGTTGCTTTTATATATCCTTCTCCAACTATAGTTAAATCATAATAATTTGGTAAATTAATAACGCCATTATTTACTTTACCAATAAAATTATGTTCTTTTTTTTTATAAACAGTATAGTCTGTTTCATTAATTGTAATATTAAACATATTTTCCTCCTTTAAGTGATTACAATAATACAATATTTATAATTAAATTTCAATATCAATATTTAAATTAATTTATTTTTTTATTTAATATTTATTTAAAAGGGAATTTTTATAATTAAATTTCAAAATGATTTTTAGTTATGAATAGAAATATTATTTTTGTTTAATTTTTATAGATTGATTTTTTTTGCTAATTTATTGTATAATTATTGTGGTGATAACATGAAAAATAAGGGATTTACTTTATCAGAGTTGTTAGGTGTAATTGCACTGTTAGGCATTATATCACTAATAACAGTTCCAGCAATTGATAGGTCGCTTAATAAAGGCAAAACAGAATTATATGAAACACAAATTGAACAGTTAAAAAAAGGTTTAAAAGATTATCTTGCAGAGAATATAAAAGAAATGCCACAAACTATTGGTAAAAAAACATGTAAAACAATTTCGGAGTTACAATCTGCTGGTTCGTTGCCTTTAAATATTAAAAATCCTCAAACGAATGAAGCTTTTTCCCAGACAACTGAAATATGCGTTGAAAAAGTTGATGATAATGAATTTAAATATAAAGTTAATGTAATAGAATAACTATATTAATAAGACTTTAAAAGATATTAGGTGATTGTATGTTTCAAAGATTAGAAATATTAATAGGTGATAAAATAGATTTATTAAATAAAAAAACTGTATTATTGATTGGTTTAGGTGGTGTTGGTGGCAGTGCTTTTTTATCTTTAGTAAGAAGTGGAATAGGAAGAATAATAGTTATTGACAATGATAAATTTGATATTACAAATTTAAATAGGCAAGCACTTTCGTATAATAAAACATTGGGTAAAGACAAAGTTTTAGTTGCTAAAAAATTTGCACATGAAATAAATCCTAATTGTGAAATAAATATGAAAAAAATATTTGTAGATAAAACAAATGTAGAAGATATTTTAAATAAAAAAATTGACTTTGTAATAGATGCTATTGATACGGTAGAAACAAAAAAAATTATAATAAAAAACTGTTTAAATAAAAACATTAAATTTATATCTATAATGGGAACTGGAAATAAAATGCATCCTGAAATGCTTGAAATAACAGATGTTAGAAAAACATCATATGATCCTATAGCTAAAATAATAAGAAAAATGGTAAAAGATGAAAAAATAAATAAAAAAATACCAGTTGTTTTTTCAAAAGAAAAACCATTAATTAAAGGAAAAGTAGGATCAACTGCTTTTGTGCCACCAGCTGCAGGATTAATGGCTGTAAGTTATGTTGTACAAAAATTATTGGAGGAAGAAAATGGATGAAAAACTATTACAAATTGTAAAAAAAGCTAAAGGTTCATTTTTAAATATAGGACTTACTGATAATCAATTATTAGATGCTATTGAACAAAATGACAATATTGATACATGTTATCTTTTAAGTAATGCTAGTTTAACTGGCAAAAAATTTAATGTTATTGGATTTCATAGAAATAAAAAGATAAATATTAAAAAAATTAGAAAATATTTTAAAAAAAAATCATTAGATACGGTAATGTGCAATTATGAAATAATAAAACAATTTAGAAGAAGTTTTGTTCCCAATAGTGTTTATATAAATAAAGAAATGCTTTATATATATGGAAATAAAGATGAGCTTGAAGAAATTTCAAGTAAATACAAAAGATATACAAGTGATATTGAATTAATTAAGACAAAAGATAAATATATCTTAAAAGTAAATAATAAAAACACAAAAAATAATTTTTTTAAAGATAACTTTTATAAAACAAAAGATTTTATATCAGACAGCTTAGATTTTATAACCGAATTACTTATTAATTAAGGGTTGACAATAAGTTAATTAATTAATATAATTTATTTGTATTTAAAAGCAATGACGGGCTTGGAAACCTAACAGCTATATTTTTAAAGATATTCTTCTAGAATAAGTAAGGTGGAACCACGTTCAAAACGTCCTTATATATTACTAGAAGTTTTTTAAACGGAGGCATATATGGAAAAAGTTACAATGGATAAATTAGTTAGTTTAACTAAACAATATGGTTTTATATTTCAAGGTAGTGAAATATATGGGGGCCTTGCTAATAGTTGGGATTATGGTCCTATAGGCGTTGAGTTAAAAAATAATATCAAAAAAGCTTGGTGGCAAAAATTTGTAAAAGAAAGAATAAATATTTATGGCTTAGATAGTGCTATACTTATGAATCCTAATGTTTGGATTGCATCTGGTCATGTTTCATCATTTGCAGATCCATTAATTGATTGTAAAAAATGTAAATCAAGACATCGAGCTGATAAATTAATTGAAGAATTTACTAAAGGCGAAGAAACTGGCGACGGTTGGAGTAATGAAAAATTAGAAAACTATATTAAAGAAAATAATATAGCTTGTCCAAATTGTGGTAATCACGAATTTACAAAAATAAGAAAATTTAATTTGCTTTTTGAAACTAGCATGGGTGTTACAGAAGATACTAAAAATAAAGTTTATCTAAGAGGCGAAACTGCTCAAGGAATATTTGTTAACTATAGTAATGTTCAAAGGAGTATGCGAGCAAAATTACCATTCGGTATTGGACAAATAGGGAAAGCATTTAGAAATGAAATAACACCAGGTAATTTTATATTTAGACAAAGAGAATTTGAACAAATGGAACTTGAATTTTTTATAAAACCAGAAGAAGAAAACAAATGGTTTGATTATTGGCGTAATTATTGTATGGATTTTCTTAAAAATATCGGTTTAAAAGAAGAAAATTTAAGATTTAAAGATCATAGTAAAGAGCAATTAGTTTTTTATAGTAATGCAACTACTGATATAGAATATAATTATCCACAAGGATTTGGTGAGCTTTGGGGAATTGCAGATAGAACTGATTATGATTTAAAAACTCATATTGAACATTCAAAAGCTGATTTAACTTATTTAGATCCTGTGACAAATCAAAGATATATTCCATATGTTATAGAACCATCAGTTGGTGTTGATAGATTATTTTTAGCTGTTATTACTGATGCATATAGATGTGAAAATTTAGAAAATGGTACAAGAGAAGTAATGAGTTTTCATCCTGCTTTAGCTCCTTATAAAGCGGCTGTTTTCCCTTTGGTTAAAAAGAATCATCGTGATAAAGCAATGGAAATATATAATATGCTTTCTAAAGATTTTATGATAGCATACGATGAATCTGGAAATATTGGTAAAAGATATAGAAGACAAGATATCATTGGAACACCTTATTCAATAACAGTGGACGATGATACATTAAATAATAATACTGTGACTATTAGAGATAGAGATACAATGGAACAAATAACATTAAAAATAGAAGAATTAAAAGAATATATTATTAATAAAATAAAATTATAATACATAAAATTTTAAGAGGTGGAAAATGAAATACTATGATGAAAAACATGTTTTAATACCAAGTGGCGAGCACATTATCTTTTTACCAGAAGGTATTAAAATAATGGGATATGAACAAACAAACATTGACGAAAAAAGAATAAGAATGGCGCAAAATAAATTAGATGATCAGATTGATGAGAATGCAAAGGTATATATTAATACTGCTTCAGTAATAGTTAGACTTGAAGATATTGTTAAAAATATACCGGGTATTACATATGATCAATATCAAAAGTTGCAAGAAGAATATGTTTTTATTGAACCATTAAGACATGAAATATGTTTGCCATCGGAAGTAATTATAGCTCCTGATAATGTTAAAACATTTAAATATAAATGTTATGAACCTATTTCATTTGAATTTGAAAGAGAAAATAATAAATTATGGGATAATGGTTATGATGATAAAATAATAAAATACAAGTTGTATGCTAATACTGAAATGATTGCAATAAAAAGAAAAAATATGTTTTTAAATAAACCAGGAATTAGTATGGAAGAATATAAAAAAATGGATAAACCAAAAACATATATTAAAAAAATGATGTAACTTAATTGTTATATCATTTTATTTGACTAAGGAGGAATTAAAATGTTATATAGTGATTTTTGTTTGAGAATTGGTTTTGCTTTACTTTCAAGTTTCTTAATAGGTTTAGAAAGACAGTGGCGTAGAAGAGCAATTGGCCTTAGAACAAATGTACTTGTATGTATTGGTGCTTTCTTCTTTGCTTCGTTAGATGTTATTAAGGGAAGTGGAGATTTAAGAATAGCCGCACAAGTTGTTAGTGGTATTGGTTTCTTAGGCGCTGGTGTTATTCTTAAAGATGGAACTAACATTAAAGGACTAAATACAGCAGCTACCTTGTGGTGTAATGCAGCAATTGGCGTTCTTTGTGCATATGGATTATTATTAGAAGCTGGTAGTGGAACAATATTAATTTTAATGTCTAATATTGTTTTAAGATTTATTTCTAGAAAATTAATGACAATGAATACAAATGAACAAAATGAAAAATATATAATTAAAATAGTTGCAGATTATGAAAAAGAATTAGTTATTAGAACTATGCTTACACAAAATATAACTGATGGTGAAATGACATTAAACAGTTTAGAAACAAGAAAAAAAGGCGATAAAATTGAAATTACTGCTTGCGTTAATTTGACTCAAGCAACCCATTCTATTGACCATTTAATTACAAGATTTACGATGGAACCTGATGTTTATTATGTTAATTATACTAAATGTAGTAATTTACTAGATGACGATGAAAGTTAAAAATAGATATAAAATATTTAAATGCCTACACAGAAATTGTGTGGTTTTTTGTAAATGGTAAAATTAAATGTAAAAAAATGCATAAAAATTTCGTAGAATATCTTAATCTACGAATCTTTTAGTATACACTAATCATAACAAATA
>CAVKUP010000055.1:4266-5267 GCA_963659735.1 bacterium | reverse complement strand
AATGCATTTCAAAAAAAATATATATAATAAAAAGCTCCTAAATCGAGCTTTTTTTCCCCTTTCTAAGTAAATCAATTTATAATAATTAATATTTATTTTATAAAGTCATTTTATTATTTTTTAGTTTTAATACTTTTGCGGAGCCCTTATTTAACTCTTGTTTTAAGAATTCTTCTTCCAGAGCTAAAACACTATTCTTGTACCTATTATATGCAAATTCATAGTTGCATCTTTTGATCGCATCAACACATTTAGAAATTACATTTTCATAAATCCAAGTATAAATTTTTTTGCTATCTGATAAAGCATTAATTTTTTTTACTATAATTGGTGCCACTTCATAATAATGAATAATGTCTTCTTTGCTAACAAAATTATCCCTAAACCATCTTAAAATCATAAGTTCATCACAATTATCATCAAAATTTTCTTGCATATGTATCATACATGCAGTTGTTAAATAACATCCTGAACCAGAACTTTCGTCTTTTGTGCCGTTTTCTCTGTCATTGTCAACTCTAGTCCAATTTTCATTCAAATCTGAATTAACATGTGTAGAATTATGTTGGGAATTTCCATAAGTGCTACTATCATAATAATCGTATTTATATCCTGTTCCATCACCATATGGAGTTACTCTAAATTCACTACCGTCTTTGCCAACATATCTTCCTCTTTCAGGGTCGTATTCCATATCTTTTATTTTATCATAATCAAAATTTGCCATTTATAATTCACCATCAACTTTTTTTCTATTTCTTTCTCTTATTTTCAATACACTTTCTTCGTGTATATTTTTTTTGATCTTTATAAAAATCGGATCAAAATAATTACCTAATTCATATAATTCTTCGAATTTTGTTTCTAATTCAACCTCAATACGTTTAAGTTCTTCTAGTTTTTCTATACTAGGAATTTTATCTTTAAATTTTGCAATTTCTTCATTGAAATACTTAAATTTATTTTTTTCATCAATGTCCATATTTGTTATATTATAATTG
>CAVKUP010000055.1:0-4256 GCA_963659735.1 bacterium | reverse complement strand
TTATAATTGTTTTTTAAAAAATTCTGCAGAATTTCAATATCTTCATGTAACATAAAATCCTCCTTTTGTTGCCTATTATACCTTAATATTTAAATTAATCAACAGTATTTCTTTAATTCATTAAATTAACATTAATTTTATATGCTACTTCCATGATTAAATTTTTCTAAGAATATCTGGATATTTCTTTAAAATTTAAGCATCCAATTTATCAAATAAAACTACTGTTTTAACCAGCTTATTCGAAGTTTGTTTTTTTTTGTAATCATTTTATATTAATATCAAAAACTTTTTGAGCCCTTATTCTTACTTTTTTTAGTATTTTTAATAATAATAGTTTCGGAGTTTAATGTAGCAATCGGTGAATTATTAAAATATAAAATTCAATTATAAATTAAATCATAGTTTATGTTAATCTTAATCATAACAACTTGTTTTATATGGTTTAAAGAATTTACTATAAACTTAGATGTGTTCCTGTATTTACCCCAAGATTGCAAGAGTTTTCAACAACTTGTCTAAATGTTTCTTTACCATGACCACCATGTTTCCAGCAGTGTAGTGTTGCGTTTTCTACTTTAATGCTGCCTTTATCGGTATAGGTGTCTTTATCTAAATCAACAATATTTTCTTCTAATGAAGCTGCTAGGGTAATAATTTTGAAAATAACCGCCGAAAACGATAACTAAACAAAAAAACTAGATTACCATATAAATATATGATAGCCTAGAAGGTGCCATAACTTAAATATACATTAATTTTAAAACTATTTCTTTGAAAATCAGATCTTCCTAGATCTAATGTTTCAACATCTTTACTAAATATTGGTGAGTATTTATCATCATCTATGTGCCTAGCACCTTTTCCAGTAGGGACTTTCTTTTTCAATAAATTCAGATAAATTTTTAGCATTAATTTATGTCTATCATTATCATCCTTATAGACTATAATTTCCTCCAAAAACTTATCTACAAATTCACTAACATTATTTTTATAGGAGGCTTGATTTTTAATAGCATCTTCAATAATATTGATATTGCCAAAACTATCAGACATAATCTTTCTTGTTTTATTTTAAGAGTTCTTATATTTAAAGATGATATTTCTTCATTATATTTATCATTTCTTTCTTTAAATTCAAGGTTATTAATACTACCATCAATATTTAATTCTAATAACTTTTCTTTTTTTGTTTCAATAGTTTTGATTTCATTTTTTAATTTTGAAATTTCAAATTGATAATTGTTATCTATTTTTAAATTAGAATAATAATCTAACATTTCTTTTATTATTTCATTTTTATTATTAAATACTTGTTCCATTAAACTCACAAAAATATTATCTAAGTCCATCTCTGCAATTATTGGACTTTCACAAGCCTCTAGTCTATATTTTACATAATTACCACAAGCCCATCTAGGCTTTGTTTGTTTTCTTTTACTTGTCATTCTCTGGTAAGAAACATTGTGCTCACTACAAAATATTTTTGTAGTATAACAATATTTTCTTTCGGCTCTTTTGTCATTGCCATTACTTGCTTTCATTAGTGTACTTCTGCTATTTAATATCTCGTTTGCACGATTCCATAATTCTTCACTAACTATGGCTGGTATACTTTCATCTTTATATATTATTTGCTTTTCTATTGGTATATAAACTCTCTTTTTAGTTCTATAATCAATAATTTCAGTAGTATGTCCACGATAAAATCCTTTATATTTAGGATTCTGCACGATTCTTTTTAATGTATCCTTATCATAAATATTTCCTTTGTAATTATTTATACCTTGTCTATGTAATTCCATTGCTAATTTATAAAAGCCATATTTGCCAGTAGCATATAACTCAAAAATTTTCCTTATTTTTTTGGCTTCTTCTTCTACAATCACTAATTTAGCATCATCTTTTTTATAACCAGTAATTGAATTAGATCCTAAAACTCTGTCTTTTTTAATTGCTTCTTTGTGTCCCCATTTAACCCGAGAAGAAAGTCTTTTAACTTCTTCTTGAGCAACACTTCCCATCATATTAAGTATAAATTCAGAGTTAGGATCATAAGTATTTATTCCATTTGATTGAAAATATACACCAACATCATTAGCAAGTAATTCTTGTGTATATTTGATACTATCGGATAAATTTCTAGAAAATCTTGAAACTTCTTTTGTGACTATTAAATCAAAATAACCAGATTTAGCATCATCAATCATTTGTAAAAATTTTTTTCTTCGTTTAACAGTGCTACCGCTAATGCCTTCATCTATGTAACCATTAACATAAGTCCAATTTTTATTTGACTTTATAAAATTTTCAAAAAAAGATATTTGATTATCTAAGGAGTTTAATTGTTCATCACTTTCAGTAGAAACTCGGGCATAAAAAGTAACTTTCAAAGGGAGTTCGGCAATGTTTTTGCCTTTTAAGATTTCTTCTCTGACTTTATAGAATCTCATAATCTACCTCCACATTAACTTTTTATCACTTTACTACAATGATTAATTTTCTCATAAATAATTTTACAAACTTCATCATATTGCCTTTCAGTAATTACACCTTGATCATATAATTTTTTATTTATTATCAATTCATATTCAAGGATAGTTATTCTTGGGGTTTTATACAATTAAAAACACCTCCACTAATGGAAGTGTATTTTTTAAATTATTTTATTATTACCTTTTTGACATAATTAGAATTTTTAATTATTTGCATTACTTACTATTTAAATCAAAGCTTAACATTTCATTTGCAATATTTTCATATAAATCCTGTTCATGCTTAAGTGTATCAATTAAAAACATTTTATCATATTTATAATTTTTTAATCCTCTCATATAAAATGGTTTATCACTATCAAGTACAATAAAGGGAATTATATTGTTTTTTAAACATTCTTTGAACATAATTATTCTGCCAACTCGACCATTTCCATCACCAAATGGATGAATGCATTCAAATTTATAGTGAAAATCAACGATATCTTCGATTGTAATATTTTTTAAATTGTTATACCATTTTAAAAGTTCTTTTATTTCTTTTTCTACATTTTCAGGTGCGGTTGTATCTATTATGTTTATAAGTCCAATCTTATTGGGAACTATCTTAAATCCCCCAACATTATATCTAGGATTTTCTTCATCCGTTGTGTTTCTTTTTAATATTTGATTCATTTTTATTATCATTTTTTCATTTAATGGTTCATCAATTATATCAAGGCAATAATCAAATAATCTAAAATGATTTTTCATTTCAGTTAAATCATCCAATTTTATTGCATCATCAGTTTTTGGAATAAATGAATCTGTTTCAAATATATCTTCTGTTTCATCCTCAGTTAATTTTCCACCTTCAATTTTATTAGAATTATAGGCGAAATTTACTTGTGAGTAATGATATATATTTCCTTTAAATTTTGATTTTTTTTGTTCTAGTAATTCTATTTTTAATTTTTTAATATCCATTTAAATTATCCTTTCTATTATGTATAAATAGTTTAATAAAATAATATTTATACTTATTTATTTATGTAGCCAGATTCAACAATATCATATTTTTTATTGCTTAAATATTTTTTATCTTTTATAATAAATTCATCGGTAAGTTCCATATTTTCGCAAGTCATTGCCAAATTATTTTCATAAACAACATCGTGCTTATTATAAAATTCAATATCGAACATTGGCCTACTTTCTAAAAACTCTAAAACATTTTTATAATTTTCTAGATTGAGATAACACTGTGGGGGCGAAAAATCATTTTTTATTTTTTTTATTTCTTCTATTTTTACAGGCTTTTTAAACAATTGAAAACTCTCTATAGGAATAGCAAATTTTTCTCCATCCTTAAGACATTTAGTAATTCTCGCATATACGTCTGAATTTTTGTCATAATTTGAAACAATTTCATCCATATGTAATGCTTTACCTAATTCCATAATGCCAATAACTTTTTTTACGGGTGAACTTAAGTATAAATAAGCAGTTACCGGTTCATTACAAAATCTTTTTCGATACTCATATTTTTTTATATCATATAAAACGGGTCTAAAAAACTCTGGACGAAAGCTTAAAAATATTTTTCTTTTTTTCATATTGTTAAGTCTCCTTTATAGTTATTTTAACACATAATATATGCATATTAAAATACTTTTGAGTATCAATTAGGTATCTCTTTCGGGCGGAACAATATTGAAAGTTGAACCGGTTCGTATGTTGCCCACACTGGTAAATTTCTATTAATTTCTTCGATGGAATAAT
>CAVKUP010000054.1:0-5362 GCA_963659735.1 bacterium | reverse complement strand
ATTCGGTCCCAAGGGTTCGGCTGTTCGCCGATTAAAGTGGCACGCGAGCTGGGTTCAGAACGTCGTGAGACAGTTCGGTCCCTATCCGTCGTGGGCGCAGGAAAATTGAGGAGAGCTATCCTTAGTACGAGAGGACCGGGATGGACCTACCTCTGGTGTATCTGTTGTCACGCCAGTGGCAGTGCAGAGTAGCTATGTAGGGAAGGGATAAACGCTGAAAGCATCTAAGCGTGAAGCCCTCTCCAAGATGAGTTTTCCCATTGTATAACAAGTAAAATCCCAGATAGACTAACTGGTTGATAGGCTAGAAGTGGAAGTGTAGCGATACATTGAGCGGACTAGTACTAATAGATTGAGGATTTAATCCCTTAAATTATTTTAGTTTGATAAAAGAAATATCACATTATCATGTTTTCAGAGAACTATAAAAAAGAAATAAAAGTATATTGGTGATAATTGCGAAGTGGTTCACCTGTTCCCATACCGAACACAGAAGTTAAGCACTTCAGCGCCGACGATAGTGATAATTTGCTAAAATAGGACGTTGCCAATATTTTTTTTATATTAAAATCTCAAAGAAAGTACAAACTTTTCTTTGGGATTTTTTTAAAATAAACTAAAAACTAGTGACAAGAATAAAAGTAAGTGCTATAATAAACACTAAATAATCGAAAGGAGCACTAACATGAATAAAGAAGAATATCAAGAAATATATATAAATTCAGCAAAAAAGAGTAAACTTTTTAAAACTTTTCTTCGCAATGTTTTTTTGATATAATTATTATAATAAGAAGGTGTTGTAATGATTATGTGTGAAGAATTAATGAAAGAAATAGAAAATGCTAAAACTTTAGGAAGAAGTGAACGAAGAAAAAAAGAAAGGGAATTACAGAAAAAGTATAATGATGGTTCTATTAGAATTTTATCTAATAAAACATTTACTAAAGGTGAATCATTAAAAAGAAAAGATAGACGAAATCTTGTTAAGGATAAAAATTTATTGAAAGAACTAGTTAAAATTATTAACAAGTATTTCCCTATGCTTAATAAATTGTTAGACTCTCTTACTGATAAAAGGCATAAGTCATATATTAAATACAATATAAGAACTCTTATTTTAACTAAAATTTTTGCTTTACTTTGTGGTATTACTACAATGAATGAAATAAATGATGCATTTAATAGAGAAAATGCAATAAATAATCTCTCAAATATATGTAAGCAAAATCTCGATGAAGTACCAGACTGGCAAACAATACAAGATGTTATTGAACAATTAGATATTGAAGAAATAAGAAACATAAGAAAGTATATGGTTAAATCACTTATAAGAAGTAAAATGTTTGATAAGTACAGATATAATGGTGCATTTCAATTACTTGTTGACGCAACAGGTATTTCTTCTCATGATTATAATCTTAATAATAATTGCATTGTTAAGAAATCAAAAAATGGAGTTATTAAGTATCATAAACAAGTTTTAGAAGCTAAAATTGTTGTTGGAAATATTGTAATTAGTTTAGATACTGAATGGATTGAAAACTCTGATATGCAAACTGAGAAAAAGAAACAAGATTGTGAAATCAATGCATTTAAGAGAATGGCTCCAAGAATAAAAAAAGAATATCCTAAACTTAAATTTATAATAACAGGAGATGCTCTATACGCAACTGCACCAATGCTAGATATTTGCAAAGATAATGGCTGGCATTATATTTTTAATTTAAAGAAAAAAAGATTAAAACAAGTTTACGAAGAGTTCGTAGATGATATTAAATATACAAATGAAACAAGTAAAGAGCATTATTTTTTGTCATGTGGCATAAAACATAAGAATCATATTTTTAATGTAATCAGATATGAGGAGAATCAAATTTCCAAAGAAGAGGAAAGACTTATAACATTTAATTATATAACTGACCTAAAAGTCAATGATTATAAAATTGAGAGTATTGTTAAGATGGGTAGAAGAAGATGGAAAATAGAAAATGAAGGGTTTAATGAGCAAAAAAATGGAACATTTTGTATTTCACACTTATGTAGTAGAAATGAAAATGCTCTTAAAATACATTATTATTTAATTCAAATAGCACATATAATAAGACAGTTATTAGATAGTGGGTCTATAATGCTAAGAGAAATGAAAATTAAGACAAAAAAAGAAGTAAGCTCCCACATATTAACAATGCTTACTTCAAATAACCTAAATCTTGATGAAGTTGACCTCAACTTTCAATTAAGATTTACGATATAATTATAGCACAAAAGTTCTTTGAAATCACTATTTTTTGCAAAAATTTTTTTTACCTGTAAAATGGTCTTTTTGTCGTGGCATAAAACGAGAAGAAAAAATTAGATATTGTAACTAAATTAGTAATTTTTATCTAATTTTTCATTTTAAATTAATTTACTCTTTTTTTCTGAAATAAAAAAGAAATTTTAAAATACTATTTCTTAGGCTTTATATCTTTGACAAAATTAATTGTAAATCATTATTCTTTATATTACAATTATTACAATTATTACAAGTTTTATCAATAAAATAAAGTGTTTTTAAGTAATTTTTTATTCTGTAAAAAACGTAAAAATAATGGCTAAATAACCATTATTTTGAATCTAAAAATATACTAATTGTAGAATAAATTATAATAAGGTCTGAATAGCTGACTTCTTTTTAATTTTCTTTATTAAATAATGCTTCTATAATTAAATCTTTTGAATGTAAATTATTATTCTTCCCTAATAATAAGTTTTCATAAAATTTAATTAAAAAACTATTATCTTGTTTTATATTTAAATAATTATTAAAATAATTACTTCTTACTAATGCATTTCTATAATAAACTGATTTTTCTTTGAACATAGTATTATCTGCATCATATCCAAGTGATACTAAATACTTTTCTATAAATAATGCTGTAGTTCTAGTATTACCTTCTCTAAATGGATGTATTTGCCATATGCTTGAAGAAAAGTTAGTTATATTATTAATTACATCAACTATGTTCATTTCATTATAGTTTTTATTTTTTTCTAATGATATATCATAATCTAATGACTGTTCTAATAATTTACAATCTCCATAAGCAACTGAATCATTATTTAAAATTCTTTCGTGTTTAGAAAAATCTACCTTTCTAAATTCTCCTGCAAATTTATAAACATCTTTAAATAAATATTCATGAATATATTTTATATAATTCACTGATAATTCAAAATTATCTTCTTCTAACAATTGAACTATTCTAGTAGAAACTAAATCACATTCAAATTCATCTTGAGTTGCTTTATCTTTTTTATCTTTTTCTACATAATATTGTTTTAATTCATGTTCAACTTCATAAATTGTTTTTTTACCTGTTATATTTTCTTTTAACAACTTTTCTAAATACTTAGATGGTTTTAGGTTATCAACTTCTTGAAGTCCTATAGCCATATCCCATTCTTGTTGTTTTACATAGTTTTTAGGTGTTTCTGTTTCAATATAATCATTTATACTTGAATCTAAATCTCTCTCGGACATCTTAGCACCTCCACCATAACATTATAGCAAAAAATCTCGTATTTGTCAGTATTATACAAATAAAACAGCAAAAAAGAGTAAACTTTTTAAGAGACTGCTGAAAAAGTAGTCAAAATAAAATCAATAAGTTAGGTTCAATTCCTAATTTATTGATTTTTTAGTATATTTGTACAAAAAAACGAAATATGGTTGGTTTTATCCTACTATATTTTTATTTTTTTCTTCATTTAATTTGATTATTCTCTTCATATTGGTTAAAAAGAGCGTAGTTGCCCCTTGTATTGTAATACCTAATTTTCCACAGGCATTTGCATTTCCATAATTATAATTATTTTTTAATTCTGCATTTTTTGCTTCTATTTTATATCTTTCCTTATATAGATTTTTAAATTCTTCTGTTTTCATATAATCCATTTGAGCAATATGTGTATCATCTTTAATTTTTACATTAAACGTTTTTACCTTTGCGCCTTCTTTGTAACACCCTTCTTTAAAAGGACAATGTTTACATTTTTCCACATCAAAAAAATAAGATTCTACTTGTTCGTTTTTATCTTTACTTCCTGTTTTTCTTTTAGTAAATGCCATATGTCCAGCTTTGCAAACATACATTCCTGCATCCTTGTTATATTCAAAATCATTTTTATTTTTACCATTGCCATGAGTTACTGATTTACTTAATTTACTTACATTTTTTATTTCATTTTCACTACAATAATCTAAGTTATCCTTTTCAGAATATGCTCCATCACCAATTATTGCTTCAACTTTAATTCCATTGTTTTCACTTTTTTCTATTAAATTAATTAATTCCTTTCCATCATTCTTTTCTCCTGTAGTAATAGTAGCAGCAGTAATAATTCTTTCTGGTGTCATGGCAATATGAGTTTTATATCCAAAAAATGATGTATCAGCAGTTTTATGTCCTACTTTTGCATCCTGGTCTTTTGAATATTCTAGTTCTATTTCTGTATCATTCATAGTTTCTTCTAAATAATCTATTTGTTCTTTTATTCCTGGTAAAGTAGTAAATCTTCCATCATCTTTTATTAGTTTTAATAACTCTTTTGTATATTCTATTTGATCTTCTAATAATCCTGTTGCTTCTTTCTTTTTAGGCATTTTATCATGCATTGATTCATCAATTTTATATACTGATTTTCTAAGTTCTTTAGCTTGTCTTATTAATTCTTCTCTTGGTGATATATGATGAAACATTGCATTTGTATGTGTTGAATCAACTATTATTTTATTTTTTACTTCTATTAATCCTTTTTCTAAAGCGATTTCTACAGTCTTATTTATCAATTTATCCATTAGATTTTCTTCACCATCTTTTAATCTTTCACGACGAAAAACGGTTAATAAACTTGGGTTAATTAACTTTGTTTCTTCTGGATCATAATCTAAAAAATATTTAAATAATAAATCTGTTTCTGCTCTTTCTACTAAGCCCCTATCTGATAATTTAAAATATGATTTTAATAATAAATATTTAAACATTCTTATTATATCTTCACATGTTCTTCCCATTGTAGATGAATATTTATCTTTTAATTCTTCATATACAAAGGAAAAATCAACCATATCATTTAATTGTTTCCAAAAATTATTTGGTTTTATAACTATGCTATATAGTTCAGAATATTTACTAAAATTTAATTCTAATTGATTCTTTTGTTTTAGCATTTCTATCACCATTTTCCTTATATATCTATTATACCAAAACAAAAAGACTACTGATATAGTTTACGCTTAATTTTGTAAACTTTTTCAGCAGTCTCACTTTTTAAAACTTTTCTTCGCAATGTTTTTTTGATATAATTATTATAATAAGAA
>CAVKUP010000053.1:0-5382 GCA_963659735.1 bacterium | reverse complement strand
CCTATTATAATATTATTTTTCTTCCTATTTGCTCTCACAATTTTATCCTCCTAGCTTGTATCAAAGATTATCTTATTCTACGAATCTTTTAGTATACACTAATCATAACAAATATAAGGGTAAATTGCAAATACTAAGTATCAAAAAAATTATAAAAAGATTAAATTTTAAATTTTAACATTTCCTTATAAAATAAGGGTAAACTAAAATTTTAGAGTATCAAAGATTAAGATATTCTACGAAATTTTTTTTCATAAATCTGCCACAAAAAAAGTACAAAAGTACTTTATTCATTAGTCTTCAAACTACTAACCATGTCGATACTATTAACTTTTCTAGTTAAATACTTACTTACCAAATAAGAAACCAAATAACTTCCTAAAGCTGCTATAACATAAGACCAAAATTCAATATGAACACCAAAATCAAAATTTTCATCCAAACAAGCATTAAATAAATAAAAAACTAAAAAATAACCAACGGGAAGTCCAATAACAATAGAAATAATCGTAATAATACTATTTTGTTTCATAAATATTTTTTTAATTTTCTTGTCGGAAAAACCTAATACCTTTAAAGTCGCAAATTGATATTCTTTCTCACCAAAAGATAAAATACTCATATTATAAATGATTACAACACCTAAAAATACAGCAAGCACAATTATTATAACAATCATCTCTCTCATCATTGAAAGCATATTATTAATAGAATCCTTTAAATCATCAATATTTTGAATAGCAGAAACACCTTCAATATTTTTATTTTTTATTACTTTATTTGTATAAATAGTATCAGGCTTATAATTAATGCCTAAACTTTCAAGATACTTATAAGATGCAGATAATCCTTGAACTTGTGGATCTTTATAAAATCCAACTACCTTAGATTTATAATATTTTTTATCTCCAGCTATATGCCACGAAACAGTATCACCTATTTTCAAATCATGACTTTCCTTAAATTTATAGGTAACATATACCCCATCATCATTAGATAATTTAATAAAATTATAATTATCATCAATAAATCTAACATAATTATTAGCCTTATCAACAAACAAACTATTAAGACTAGAATCACCTTTAATTTCAATAGCTAAAATTTCACTAGTATTATCACCATACTTACTAATTAAATCATCAATATTAGAAATATCATCTTTCAAAGAAAGCTTATAATTAAAATTATACAAATCATCAAACTGAACCTTAATAAAATAATTCATACTATTAAGCATTCCCAAAGCACAAACAATAAGCGTGCAGCAGCCGGCAATACCAATAATACCAGTTATCGTCCTAAATTTATTTCTTGATATATCTCTTAAATTCCATTTACTAGAAAAACTAAGCTTTTTAAATACACCTTTAGTAGTAATATTTAAATGTTTATTATTAACACTAGGTAAACTAATTCTTAAACTATCAACAGGTTTCTTACGAAGTTCTTTAAAACAAGTAACAAAAGTAATCAAACAAACAATCAAAATAGTAAATAAACAAACCAAATAAGTAGAATTATTTATAAAAACCTTACCATTAGGCATTTCAAAGAAAGACATCTCCAAATTCAAAAATATAACACCTAAAAAATACCTACCTAATAAAACACCCAAAATACATCCTAAAATAGATACATAAAACCCATAGCTAATATAATGTATTGCAATTTTAAACTTAGAAAATCCTAAAGCTTTCAAAGTTCCTATCTGTAATTTTTGATTTTTAACAACCCTGCTCATCGTCGTTACAACAGAAAGTAAAGCAATAAACAAAAATAACCCTGAAAATATTCCAACATAAGCCTCACCTTCATCAATCTCGCCTTGATACATCTTATAACTTGAACTATCCTCAACCTTTAAAATAGATAAAGCATTAATAGATTTATCTATTTGCTTCTTAACTTTATCGACATTACTTTTTTTATTAACATCAACCATTATATAATTATAATGAATATAATCTAAATAATTAAAATTATCAGTATTAAATTTACTTTTAAAATAATCCTCCAGTTCACCTACTGACATATAAACAAAACCATAAGTTTTATGATTAGGCATAATTTGCGAAGCATCCTTAACATCATAAACATGATCAGGTACATAAATAAGTCCAAGAATCTCTTCATTAAAAACATAATCATCATATTTAAAAGAAATCTTATCACCAACATTCAAATTATTTTCTAAAGCATAAAAATAATCAAGCCAAACACCTTTTTTATCCTTAGAAAATTCGGCTCCATCTTCAACATAAAACTTACTAATATTATTAGATGAAATAAAAGAAACCTGATAACTCTTATCTTCATCTTTTAAATCACTCATATTAACAACAAATTTTTCTTCCGCATTATTAACATTTTCTAAATTTTTAATTTTATCTAAATCATCATTATTAAATGAACCTAAAACATTTAAATCTTCTAAATTATTATCAGTATAAAATTTATCTGCTGTATAACTCATACCATCCATATATGCTTCAACACCAGTATAAACCATAACCCCAATCATTATCATTAAAAGTATTGTAATAAATTGTGACTTATTTTTAATAATGTCACGTATCATCTTTCGTCTTAACATACTACCACTCAACTTCATCAATATTTTTTGGATGCTCATTAAAACTAATCGATTCTAATTTACCATTTTTTAATCTTATAACCCTATCAGCAATCTGTGCAATTAAAGAATTATGAGTAACAACAATAACAGTATCCCCACTTTCACATTGTTTTTTCAAAAGTTTAAGTACTAAAGCCCCAGTCTTAGAATCCAAAGCTCCTGTAGGTTCATCAGCTAAAATAATACTAGGATCTTTCGCAATAGCACGTGCGATAGATACTCTTTGTTGTTCACCACCAGAAAGTTGATTAGGAAACTTAGTCGCATGCCTTTCTAATCCAACTTCCTTCAATATTTTTTTACAATCCTTCTTACTCTTAACAATATCATTAACAAGTTCTACATTTTCTAAAACCGTAAGTGTAGGCAAAATATTATAAAATTGGAAAATAAACCCAACCTTTGATGCTCTATACTTAGTAAGCTCACTATCAGTATAATCAGATATAATATCACCATCTAAAATAATCTTACCACTCGATGCACTATCAAGCCCACCTAAAAGATTTAACAAAGTAGACTTACCCGCACCAGAAGGTCCTAATATAACAACAAACTCTCCTTTAAAAATTGAAAAGCTAACTCCATCTAAAGCCTTAAACTTTTTCCCTCCAACTTCATAACTTTTAACAACATTTTGAAATTTAATAATAAATATGAATAATCATTCACATTTATTAAATAATATTATATAATTAAAAAAAGAAAGGAAATAAATATGAGTAAAACAAGAATACCAACCCAAAAAAGATCAATTGAAAAAAGAAATAAAATTATAGAAAAAGGCTTTGAATTAATGTGCAAAAACGGATACCATAATACAAACACAAGTGACATTGCCAAATATACAGGCGTATCCACAGGAATAATATATCAATATTTCAACGATAAAAAAGAAATATTCATAGAAGGAATAAAATGTTATATAGATAAAATAATGTTTCCAACAATAGATTTAATAGACGAAAATAAAAAATTACCAAACAATCTAGAAGATTTTTTAAAAAAAATAATTAAAACAAACATAGAAAAACACATATCATTTAAAAAAGCCCATCAAGAATTATCATCAATGGAATGCTTAGATGACAATATAGAAAATATATTTAAAGAAAAAGAGCTTATTCTAACGAATAAACTATATAACCTATTTTTAAATAATAATTATAAAAAAGAAAATCTAAAAGAAAAAATTCATATTACAGTAAATCTAATAGACAGCCTAGCCCACGAAGAAGCATATCATAAACACCCAAACTATAACTATGATAAAATGGAAGATATAGTTATTAAAATGATTATAAACACATTAAAAGATAGCGCATAGACTACCTTTACTTTCCAACACAAAACCTACTAAAAAGTTGATCTAAAAGTTCCTCATCATAACTTTCGCCAATAATTTCACCAAGTAAATTCCAAATATTTTTCAAATCAATTTCAATCATATCAATCGGACTATTATTATCAAGTCCTTTTTTTACATCAAAAATACTTTCCAAAACTTTCCTTAAAATAGCCTGACTTCTCGCACTAGTTAAATAAGTTAAATCAGCAGTCTCTATTTTTCCTAAATTAAACATCTCCTTAATCTTATTACCAATTTCATCAATATTATTATCATCTAAAGCACTAACATAAACAGTATTACTAAGCTTACCTTCATCTATTTTTTTATCTAAATCAATCTTATTAACAATAGTAATATAATTTTTACCCTTAAGCTTATCTAAAATCTTATAATCATCTAAAGTAAGTTCTTCATTATAACTAACCACAAACAAAACCAAATCAGCCTGATCAATTAACTTTAAGCTCTTATCAACACCAATACTTTCAACAACATCATCAGTATCACGTATACCAGCCGTATCAATTAAATTCAAAAGTAAATTATCTAATTTAAACAAAGCCTCAACACTATCCCTAGTAGTACCTTTAATATCAGTAACAATAGCCTTATCTTCACCAATTAACTTATTAAGTAAACTACTTTTTCCAACATTAGGTCTTCCAACAATAACCGTTTTAATACCATTAGTTAAAACCTCTCCATTTTTACTTTCTAAAAGAATTCTATTAATCTTTTCTTCAAGATTACTTAAACTATCCTTAATTTTTAAAGTAGTAACAACCTCAATATCCTCATATTCTGGATAATCAATATTAACCTCAATATTAGAAATAATACTAGCCAAATCATCCCTCAAATCACTAATCATACCAGTAACCTTACCACTAACCTGATTCAAAGCAATCTTACGTGAAACATCAGTTTTACTATTAATTAAATTCATAACACCTTCAGCCTCAGTCAAATCAATTCTCCCATTTAAAAATGCTCTTTTAGTAAATTCACCAGCCTCAGCAAGTCTGCATCCATTAACAAGTAAAACTTCTAAAATCTTATTAGTAGTAACAATACCACCATGAGCATTTATCTCAACAACATCTTCCTTAGTAAAAGTTCTAGGTGCCCTCATAAGACTAACTAAAACCTCATCAACTTTTGCTTGACCATCCATAATAAAACCATAATGAATAGTGTGACTTTTAGCATTAAAAAAATCTTTATTAGAAAAAATCTTACTAACAATACTTATAGCTTCAGACCCACTTACCCTAATAATAGAAATAGCGCCTACTCCTTGAGCAGTAGAAATTGCCGCAATTGTATCATCCATCAACATCACGTATAATCAATCTTATAGAAATATTAATTAATTTCTTATTGATTGATCCCT
>CAVKUP010000052.1:0-6062 GCA_963659735.1 bacterium | reverse complement strand
CATTTACAATGGCTAATGTAATAGCCCAAGTTAATAAACCAACTCTTGTTTTAGCTCACAATAAAACACTAGCTGGTCAACTTTATGCGGAACTTAAAGAGTTATTTCCTAATAATCATGTGTGCTATTTTGTATCTTATTATGATTATTATCAGCCAGAAGCTTATGTAGCTAAGACTGATACTTATATTGAAAAAGATGCTTCTATTAATGATGAGATTGATGAACTTAGACATTATGCGACTGCTTCTTTGCTTGCTTACAAAGATGTTATTGTAGTTGCTTCTGTTTCATGTATTTATGGTATTGGTGAGATTGAAGATTATGAAAAAAAGGTTTTGTTTTTAAATGTTGGAGAATGTGTTGATAGAGATAAAATTATTGAAAAATTAATTGATATGCTTTATGAAAGAAATGATATAGATTTAAAAAGAGGAACGTTTAGGGTTAGAGGAGATGTTTTAGAAGTTGTTCCTATTGGTCAGCACACGCATGGTATTAGGGTTGAATTTTTTGGTGATGAAATTGATAGGATTAGTGAGTTTGATTTGGTTACTGGAAAGATTGTTAATGATAAGAAAACTTATACTTTATTTCCGGCAAGTCATTTTGTAACTAGTGAAGATAAGTTAAAAATTGCGATTAAAAATATTAGAAGTGAACTTGATGAACAATTAGAAAAATTTAAAAGTGAAAATAAATTACTTGAACATCAAAGATTAAAAGAAAGATGTAATTATGATTTGGAAATGCTTGAAGAAACTGGTTTTTGTAGAGGTGTTGAGAATTATTCCGCACCACTTGCTTTAAGGAAACCTGGCGAAGAGCCTACTACTTTGATTGATTTTTTTGGTGATGATTTTTTACTTGTAGTTGATGAATCTCATGTTACTTTGCCGCAGGTTAAGGCGATGTATAATGGAGATAGAATTCGTAAGGAAGCTTTAGTTAATTATGGTTTTAGATTACCTAGTGCTTTAGATAATAGACCTTTAAAATTTGATGAGTTTGAAAAAAAGATAAAGAATGTTATTTTTGTTTCGGCTACACCTGGTGATTATGAATTAGAGAAATGCAATAATAAATATGTTGAACAAATTATTAGACCGACTGGATTGCTTGATCCGGTTATTGAAGTTAGGCCTACTAAGGGTCAGATTGATGATTTGGTTAGTGAAATTCATAAACAAATTGATAAGAATGAAAGAACTTTAATTACTACTTTGACTATTAGGATGGCTGAGGAACTTACTGGTTATTTAAAAAATATAGATATTAAAGTTGCTTATTTACACAATGAAATTAAGACTTTACAAAGGATGCAGATTATTCATGATGTAAGATGTGGTAAGTATGATGTTTTAGTTGGTATTAATTTGCTTAGGGAAGGTATTGATATTCCTGAGGTTAGTTTGATTGCTATTATGGATGCTGATAAACAAGGTTTTTTACGTAGTGAGAGAAGTTTAATTCAAACGATTGGTAGAGCAGCCCGAAATGCGAATGGCAGAGTTATAATGTATGCGGATGGTATTAGTTCAGCGATGGATGTTTCTATAAAAGAAACTAATCGTAGAAGAAGGATTCAAAGTAAGTATAATGAAGAGCATAATATTGTTCCTAAAACTATTGTTAAGGAAATTAGAGAGGTTATTTCTAATAATTTTGAAGTTAAAGAAAATAAAGTTAATAAGTTAAGTAAAAAAGATAAAGAAAATATGATAGTTGATTTGGAAAGAGAAATGAAGGAAGCAGCTAAGAATCTTGATTTTGAAAGAGCTATGGAATTAAGGGATGCTTTATTTGAATTGCAAAGTGAAGACTAATTAGTCTTCTTTTGTTTATAATGAATGAATATGTTATAATATGGGTGGTGAAGAAATATGCTTAAAGATAATATTATTAAAGTGTGGGACTGGTTTATTAGAATAGTTGGTTATACTATTGTTTTGATGTTAATGACTTTAATTTTTAAAAATACTTTGTATATTGATAATTCATTTTATGGTGTATGGTGTTTGATTGCTTCGTTGCTTATTTATTTACTTAATAAAACTATTAAACCATTTTTGGTTTGGCTTACTATACCAATTACAGGTATTACTTTAGGTCTTTTTTATCCTTTTATTAATTTGATTATTTTAAAGATTGTTAGTTTTATTTTGGGTGAACATTTTAGAATATATGGTGTTTGGTTTGCTCTTTTGGTTGCTATATGTATATCTTTTATTAATGTTATTTTGGATATGACGGTGTTTAAAACTTTAACGTTTAAGGAGGGTGAATGTGACAATTAATTTAGGTTTTATTTCAATTCATTTGTATTCTATTATGATTTTTTTAGCTATTTTAATTGGTTCTAATATTGCTATTAATGAAGCTAAAAGACATGGTTTTAGTGAAGATTTTATGGTTAATTTACTTTTTGTTACAATTATTTTGGGTATTGTTGGTGCGAGGATTTATTATGTTATTTTTAATTTAGATTATTATTTATCTAATCCTTTAGAAATTGTTGCTGTATGGAATGGTGGTCTTGCTATTCATGGCGGAATTATAGCAGGTATTATTTGTATTTATTTTTATTTGCGTAAGTATAATGTTAGTTTTTTAAAGGTTTTAGATTATTTGGTTTTAGGTTTTATTATCGCACAAGCAATTGGTAGATGGGGTAATTTTTTTAATGGTGAAGCACATGGCGATATATGTAGTTTGAGTTATTTGAAGAGTTTATATTTACCTGAGTTTATTATTGATGGAATGTATATTAATGGTAATTATTATGTTCCTACATTTTTATTTGAATCTGTTTGGTGTTTACTAGGTTTTATTATTATGTTTATATTACGTAAGAAACAGTTTGTTAAAGTTGGTTTCTTGACAGGATTTTATTTGATTTTTTATGGATTTGAAAGATTTTTTGTTGAAGGAATGCGCACTGATAGTTTGATGTTTTTATCTTTACGTGTTGCTCAAATTGTATCTTTGATTATGATTGTTATTGGAATTTTGGTATTTATTTATAGTATTAAGAAAAATATTAATTATGGAAGTGATTTGGATGAGTAGATGTATAATTATTGGTGCTGGACCTGGTGGTATGAGTGCGGCTTTATATTTAAAAAAGGCTGGATTGGATGTTACTATTATTGATAATATGCCAGGTGGGGAACTTTTGAATATTGATAAGATTGATAATTATTTAGGTTTTAATTCTATTAGTGGTTTTGATCTTGCTGTTAATATGTTAAATCAACTTAAAGAAAATAATGTTGAAATTGTTAAGGATATTGTTTTATCTGTCATATATGATGATGGTTTTAAGGTTAAGCTTAAGAGCAGTATTATTGAAGGTGATTATGTCATTTTAGCTAGTGGCAAAGAAAGAAAAAAGCTTGGTATTGAAGGTGAAGATTATCTTGTAGGACGTGGCGTTAGTTATTGTGCGGTTTGTGATGGTGCGTTTTATAAAGATAAAGATGTGTGCGTTGTCGGTGGTGGTGATAGTGCATTTTCTTCTGCTTTATATTTGTCTAATATGTGTGAGAAGGTATATGTTTTGGTTAGGGGTGATGTTAAAGCTTCGGATGATTTATGTAATAAAGTTTTAAAAAAAGATAATGTTATTGTTATGAAGAATAAAAGCATTAGTAAATTTAATTTTGATGATGTTTTAGAAAGCGTTTTACTTAATGATGGTAATGTTTTAGATGTTAGTGGTGTTTTTGTTTCGATTGGTGGAACACCTAGAACTGATATTTTAAATAAACTTGGTGTTAGATTATCTAATGGTTATGTTGTTTGTGATGAAAATATGGAAAGCAGTTTTAAAAATCTTTATGCGGTTGGTGATGTTCGCTGTAAGGAGTTTTGTCAGGTTTCTTTAGCGGTTAGTGATGGTATTATTGCGGCTTTGAGTATTGGAAAGAAGGAATAGATTTGTTTAAAGTAGCTGTTTTAGGTGGTGGGACTGGTTTAAGTCAATTGTTGCGTGGACTTAAGAAGTTACCTTTTGATATTTCTGCTGTTGTTTCTGTTTGTGATGATGGTAGTAGTACAGGAAGATTAAGAGAGGAGTTTCATACTCCTGCGGTTGGTGATATAAGAAAAGTTTTAATTAGTTTATCTGAAAATGAAGATGAAATTGGAAAACTTTTTGATTATAGGTTTAATACTTCTAGCGATTTAGATGGTCATGCTTTGGGTAATTTACTTTTAACTGGTGCTTTGGAAATTACTGGAAATGTTTCTTCTGGAATTGAACTTTTAAATTCTATTTTGAATTTGAAGGGTAAGGTTATTCCACTTACTGAAGATTATGTTACTTTGATGGGTAAGATGGTTAGTGGTAAAGTTGTTTCTGGAGAACACAATATTACACTTTGTGATGATAAAATTAAATATGTTTATTATAAAAAACCTCCTAAGGTTAATGAGGATGTTTTGAATGCAATTAAAGATGCGGATGCGATTATACTTAGTATGGGTAGTTTATTTACAAGTATTATTCCTAATTTACTTTGTAGAGAGGTTAGAAGAGAAATTGATAAATCTCGTGCTAAAATTATTTATGTATGTAATATTATGACACAACCTGGTGAAACTGATGAATTTATGGTTAGTGATCATGTTAGACTTTTAAATAAATATTTAGGTAAACGTAAAATTGATGCGGTAGTTTTAAATAATGGTAAAATAGATGAAGAAGTTATTAAAAATTATGAAACAAGCGAACAAAAGGATATGGTTGAAATTGATAGGGATAATCTTAGAAAAATAGATATTATTGAAAATGATTATATTTTAATTAGAAATGGAAGTGTTCGTCATAATACATTGAAGGTTTCTATTGATATTATGTCTTATTTATTAGATTTGAGGTGATTATTTTGAGTTTTACTAGTTTAGTGAAGGATGAAGTTAGTAAGTTAGATATTTTGGAAACAGATATGATTTCTGAATTATCTGCTATTGTTCAAAATAATTATTATGATGATGATAAAATTAAAATTGTTACTGAAAATAATTCTGTAGCTCGACTTGTTTATTTTCTTTTTAAACAACTTTTTAATATACATATGCATGTTAGTGTAAGGAAAGGTTATAATTATAGTAAACATTTACTTTATGTTTTAGAATTTAAAGGAGATGTTTTAAGTGTTTATAAATCATTAGGGATTAATACTATTCCTGATGAGTTTATATATGCGGATGAAGGCCTTTTGAGAGCTTATTTAAGAGGGGTTTTTTTAACTAGGTCTAGTGTGAATGATCCTAAAACTTCAAGGTATCATTTAGAATTTAATTTTGAAGAATTAAAGTATGCGGAATTTATTTTAGAAAAGTTAAATGAATTTAATTTAAATAGTAAGCTTTTACATAGAGAAAGTAAGTATGTTGTTTATATTAAAGGTGCGGAGAAGATTGGTGATTTTTTAAGAGTTATTGGTGCGGTTAAGGCTGTTTTATATTATGAAGATATTAGAATATATAGAGATCATAAGAATATGACTAATAGGCTTAATAATTGTGAGCAAGCTAATGTTGATAAGATTATTGAAAGTTCTAATAGTCAGGTTAAGGATATTGAGTTTTTGAAAAAAGAGGATGTTTATGATTTACTTTCTTTAAAAGAAAAAGAGGTTTGTGAATATAGGGTTAAGTATCCTGATGCGTCTTTAGGTGAACTTTCTGAAATTATTAGTGTTGAGACTGGTAATAATATTACTAAGTCTGGTGTTTATCATAGGCTTAATAAAATTAAGAAATTTGCGGATAAAATAAGAAATAATAATTGAAAATAAGAATGAGTGTTTTTTGTAAAATATTTGTAAAAAGATTCGTAGAATATCTTATTCTTTGATACACCAAATTTGAATTTTACTCTTATTTTATAATGGTTTTCTCATTTTTAAGAATTAATCTTTTTATCATTTTTTTGATACTTAGTACTTGCATTTTACCCTTATATTTGTTATGATTGATGCATATTAAAAGATTCGTAGATTAAGATAATCTTTGATATAGGGAGGAATTAAGAAATGAGAGAAAATTATAAGGGT
>CAVKUP010000051.1:0-6107 GCA_963659735.1 bacterium | reverse complement strand
ATTTATAGTAGGTTTAATTAATTTTAAAAGTTGTTCTAAATTAAATTCATTATTTATTGTTATTGGCAAGTCAATGTTAGAAAGTGATTTACTAAATTTTTCTATTAATTGTTTATATTTTAATGATAAATCATTAACTATTTCTTCTTTTGTTTCTTTAATAATATATTTTTGTAAATTATTAGAATATTTTTTTAATGTATTATTTATATTAAAATAATCAGTTACAATAAGTAATTTATTTGCTAGATTAATTTCATTATTTTCATTATCAAAAAAATATAATTCCTCTATTTGTGAACCGTTTGATATTTCAATAAAATTGTTTACTGTTCTAAAAAAACATTTTGGATTTTCTATTTCTATTGACCATGCTTTGTCTTCTTTTAAATTTATTATATTATCAAAATAATCTATTTTTATATTCATAAAATTATCATTTTATCCTCACTATTTATTATTTTTGTATTCCCTTTACCGATTACATATTCTATGTTTGCATATTGTTTTTCTGTTATTGTTAACATTTGAATTAGTCCTTTTGATGGTGCATTTTTTCTAATTCTATCTTCTAAATAATTGCTTTGAGATGAATTTAAAGTTAATTTTGAGTATACTGACTCTTGCATCATAATAAATCCTTCATTGATTAAAAATTTTCTAAAATTATTATAATTTCTTCTATCTTTTGCATATACATTTGGCAAGTCAAAAAATACTATTGTTCTCATTACTCTATCCCTCATAAAATACAAATTCCTTATATTCTGTCTCACCTTCAATATAAGCTAATGTGTTTTTTATATAAAAAGTGATTATATCTTTTAAGGTATATTTTTTGTTTTGATATGTATATTTATTATTAAAAAGATTAACTAAATCCATTTTATAATTTTTATCAAATGGTTTATCTTGATTATAATATACAAAGTTATCTATTATTACTCTAAATGGTTCCATTAAATCACATGATAAATTAAAACTATTATATTCACTTTTATGATTTATTCCAATTTGGGTAATATAACCATTACTAACTACTTCTTTGTTTACTGTGGATAATAATATTGCGTATCCATAATTTAGTTTGGCATTAATTTCATCATCTGCATTTCTTATAAATTTTTTTGTAAAAAGTGAATTAAAATATACTTTTGAAGCATGTGCTTCTCTATTTGTTTTATCATTTTCAGTTACTTCATTTATGTATGTTAATAATAAATCTGCATTTGGTTCTTTGATTTTTTTTAATAGAAGCATTTGGTTTAAAATTTTATTTTTTATAATGGTTTGCCATACAATTGCATTTTGCTTTTTATTCCAGTTCATTTGCTTTTTTATTTTTTTACTCGAATTATAACGCAGACCATAGGAAGATAATTCGCCAAATGGATTATGTTTTTCATCACAAAATATTAAATTTATTTTATTTTCTGAAAGTTCTTTTAATAGATAAGTAGAGATAGATACTGATATTGAATCTATTATTAATGTATCTATCTCTGATAGATGAATGTATTTTTCATCCATATCATCTTTTACAACTAGAAATCTGTTTTTATAGCTTATTTTATTTGCTTTACTTATTACAACTGTTCTAAAACTCATTTACAACCTCATATATTCCGGTTGTTGATTTATTGATTATTTTTACTGATTTAATATTTTTTTTACTTGTTCTACCATACCTATCATTGTATTTTGAATTCAATAATTTAAAGTTTCCAGTCAAGCTATTCGCTTTTAATAAATTTAACATTTGTTTAATTATTATTTCCTTTTCTTCTATTGTAAGTGTTTCAATATTATTATATTTAAACATTTCTTTCATGTTATCTAATAAGTTACTATAAAGTTTATACTCTTTTTCTACTTTATCCACAATATAAATAACTATTTCTGATAATTCAATGTCATATTTATTTTCTAATATTTCTTCATTACAATTTAATTTGTCCATTAAATATTGTTTAGAGAATGTTTTTCCATTTAGCAATTTATTTAGTGTATATTTCCATTTATTTAAATGTTTTGAATCAATTATGAATTCTTTGGCATTACATACTTCTACTTTATCGGTTGCACCTACTAGGTAGCATATTTGTTCATTCCAATTTAAAAGTGCGTTAAAAGGAATTTTATCTTTTAAAATTTCTATACTATCACTTTCTTTTAATGATAATAGTTGTTTGATGTAATTTGTTTTTATTGATTCATCTTTTTTACTTTGAGCGTCTATATATATTGGAATACCTATTAATCTTGTATTTTCTTTATTCTTTTTAGTGTATTTAACAAATGCAGCATAGCTAGGTTTAACACTACTATAAGATCCATATTTATTTGAATCCAAATTGTTTTTAATTAAAGCACCTTTTGTTCCCTTTTTAGAAATGTTTTGATTATAAAATTCTCCTGTTTTAATTTCTGTTTTTTTACTAATTAGGCCATCAAAACTATTTAGATTTTTAATTATAGTATTAATAAATTCCTTACCATTTAAATATATTTCGCCTGTTTTTTCGTCATATATATTAGCATCAATATTGTTAATAATATAACCAAATCTTTTATCATATTTATATGTTTCGTTTGAATAATTTGATTGATTTTCTTCTTTTAATTTTTTATATTCGGTTTTTCTTAAGAAATATTTTGTATAATATCCCATTACTACGGCTAAATAGGCATCATGCATGTGGTGATAATCATTGATATCACGGTATTTAAATAATTCATATTTTTTTCTAAAATCGCTTGATAAACGTGATTTTAAATATATTATTTTTGTATCTTTATAATAACTATTTAATATATTAGCGACATGTTTTACTATTTGACTTGTTTCTACTATTTGTCTATTTATAAAACCATTTATATCTTCTTCACTATAATATGACCTTTTTAATCTACCTATTTTCTTATCAGATATTAAATGACATTTTTTTAGGTGGTCCCACCACATAAAGTTGACTTCGCTTCTGAATTTTTTTGGTAATACAAATTCAGCTGCTTTTTCTTGGTTTTCTATTTTTAATACGAGTGCTTTGTTATCAATTGAATCGTCTTTAATTAATGTTCTTGGAATAATATGGTCTACTTCGTATGTATTTAATTCATCAATTTTTAATGGGACTCCAGAATATAAACTTTTTCCTTCTTGTAAGAAATATAAGTATAATTTTTCATCATTAAATTCTTTTTCATCAATATTTTCAATTGTTTTATATAATTTTTCATAGTTGTTGATTGATGTTTTGCTGTCTTTGTAAAAATTTAATAGTTTATCTTTTCTACTTTGTGTTCTTACTTTTTTACCTTTATTTCTTGTCATTTCAATCATTATATTTTCAGGATTATATCCAATATAGTCAACAATTTCATCTACTATTTTTAATGCTTGATAAATGCCTCTTTTATTAGCAGGTGATGTTGCTAGTGGCTCTACGACTGAATAATCTAGTTTTTCTGTTTTATTTATTTTATTTAACTGATTAATCATTTTTTGAAAATTATATTTATCATCATTTATTATTTGCATAAAATTTTTATCTGTTTTTTCCATTAAGTCCATAATAGAATTTTTACTTTTATCAGTTTCATCTTCATAGTATTTTGTTTTTAATAATTTTTCTGATAAACGGCTCCAACCTTTGTATTTCTTTGAAAGTATTTTTTTTATTTTTTCTTTTGAAAGGCTTGGATAATTTTCTTCTATTTTTGTTTTTAGAATTGAATTATCTTCAAAAATAGTTCGCCATTTTATTATTTGTTCTGCATCTTCTTCTTTATAATTTGTTCCTTCAAATATTCCATTTTCTCCAAAAAAGTCATAGTATGATTTCATGTTGTTGGCAAATTTTTTATTCGCACTATATCCTTTTATATCATAATTTGGATTTACAATAAAATCATTTGAGGCTTTTATATAGTTTCTAAGCATTGCCTCTGTTATATTTTTATTGGTTTTTAAAAATAAATTATTATATATATTTTCTATTTGTGATGTGGTTAGACGCTCATTATCTACTTTTATTTGTTTTAATTCATTTAATACTTTATATTTTGAGTAAAGAATGGAATTTGCAGGCATGGCTTTTTCTTCTAATAGGTAAGTACAATTAGATACCATTTTTGTTATAAATTTTTCTGCAGATGCGGATAGGTTAACTACTTTTTCAAAATTGTATGGTGTGATTTTTTCATTTGTGTTTCTTACAAGCCAGTAGTTTTTATTTTGCTTGTTTTTTTGGTCTGTTGCACCGCCTAGAGGTCCGACATAGTATGGAATTCTAAATGTTAACAATTTTTCTATTTTATATTCATCATTTATTTTTTCTAATAAGAATGGATAATATTTTCCTTGATTTTCTATTATTTTTATTAGTTCTGCTTTATGCAGCTGATATGGATATTTTCCATTGTCGGTGTCGGTTATTCGAGGCATGAATTCTTCACTTTCAATTTTGAATATTATTTTTTCGTAATTTTCGTCATCAATGTTTATTATACCGGATAATGATTTTTTTACGGCATTCATGAAATCTTTTGTTATCATTTTATTTGATAAATAATTATCATAGATGCATATTTTTTTATCTTTAGTTTTAAACATTTTATTGTATTCTTTTTTACTATTTCTTAATGTTTCTTTTAGAAATTTTAAGTCTTCTTTATGATTTTCATATTTTGAAATCATTAATTTTGATAATGATGTATTGTTTTTATCTTTGAATAAGCTTTTTAAGAAAATCATATCATATAGTTGTTTTAATTGTTCTAAAATTTCTATGTTGTCGTTTAAGTTTTCTGATATTTTTTCAAAATTATCTTCGTAATCACTACCTTTGAAACTTACTGAAATGTTTTCATCAGTATCTAAGATAAATAATTTATTTAATTTGGCTTTGTTCCCAATCATTAGTTTGGTAAACTCGCTTATGAAATCTTTTGAAGCATAATCTTTTAATATTTCTTTTATTTTTATTTCTTTGTCTTTTTTTGATTCTTCTAAAAAAGCTTGTTCTAATGATGAATAATCTATCATTTCATATGTTTCAATATCTAGTCCAATATAATTATCTAACTGACTTATTAAGGAAAATATTTCTTTTGTTTTGTTTTCTAAATTTAAATTTTGAATATTAAAATTTCCCGTGTATAAGAAATTACCTCTATTTTTTATAATATGATGAAGCCCTAGATAGACTAATCTTATATCCATTTTTTGATTGTTTTCCATTAAGTCATTTCGTAAATGATAAATTGTTGGATATTTATCGTTGTATTTTTTTATTAATTCGTTTTCTTGTTTACTTATTTTTATTTTTTTGTCTTCTTCACTGTAAAACGATTCTTTCATTTTAGTGAAAAATTTATTATCAACTTTGTTTATTTCATCGGAAAATATTTCTTGAAGTAGTTTTATTCTCTGTCTTCTTCTATCTAATCTTCTTCGTGTTGATCTGAATAATCTTCTATTTTCTGCGGTTTGGGCTTCGTCAAATAATCTAGCACCCCAAAGTTTTTTATGGCCTTTTCTCATTACTTTGAAATCTTCTGATTTGACAACTGCCCAACCTACTGAATTGGTTCCAATATCTAGTCCTATATTATATTTTTGTTTTTCCATTTTAAAGCATACTCCTTCTATTGACAGACATAATATGATTTTGTTATACTTAGTTTGTCTTAATACCATTTAAGATGACATAGAAAGTTAAAATAAAGGTTTAACCCTAAATACTTATCTAAGTTGGTGCGTTGGCACCTTTTTTTATATCAAATTTCATATTATCAAAAAAGGCATAGTAAAAATGTGTTAAGTCTTTACTAGCCCTTATCTGCTTTAATTGTATCATTTAATTTTTTTTATTTCAATATTTACCATTATCATTTTTTAATATTTAAAAATGCTTATAAAAAAAGAATTTAGTTATTCTAAATTCTGAAAATTAATTATTTTTCAATTGGGTTAATGTTTTGATATTGCTTGTATAATATATTTCTCCTAATAGTAAAGCACTCATACTAAAGGTTAATCCATATAGTATTGGTTTCTTTCTAATTGTTTTTTTATTTTTTCTTTTAATTCTTCTATTTTCATC
>CAVKUP010000050.1:0-6130 GCA_963659735.1 bacterium | reverse complement strand
CAGAATTTTTAACAGCTGAAGAAGAAGAGGCAAAATATAAAGCAACAATTAAATACAATGCGAAAAAGGAAGGTTTTGAAGAAGGACACTCAGAAGGACACTCAGAAGGACTTGAAGAAGGCCTTGAAGAAGGCCGGGCAAAGGAAAAAATTGATATTGCAAAAAAATTGTTAAAAACAGGTATGAACATACAAAATATAGCTGAAATAACAGAGTTAGATATTAAGCAAATAGAAAAATTATAATAAAAGATTTAAAAAATCAAACTACACATAATAGTGTAGATTTTTTTTTCTTATAAAATAACAAACGAATAAAAATTAATTAGAAAAATTTCGTAGATTATCTTATTCTATGAATTTTTTAATTTACCCTAATCATAACAAATATAAGGGTAAAATGTAAATATTGAATGTCAAAAAATGAATAAGATGTTAATTTGAGTTTGAAGTGCAACACTACAATATTGAAAAAAACATGTGAAAACAAAAAAACTGCATGCAATTTAATAAAATTTATTTTTTCTCTACTTTTATAAGTTTAGCATGCATTACAACTCGCTTTTTGCCACTTGTATCTTTACAAGTAGATAAGGTAAGTACTTTATCATTAGTGGTAACATCAGTATTAAAATCTTTTAAACTTCTATTTTTAATTGTTTGTAAAAATTCATCATAATTATTATCAAAATATGTAGTTATATAATAACTTTCTGTTTTTATACTATAAACACTAAATACTCGCCAAAGTGTATTTTCATAAGGGGTTGAAAATTTAATAACATAATTATCTTTATTATTATACCAGTTACTATTTAAAATATCTTTTAAGCTCCCAAACATTGTGTTATTTAATCTTCCATGAGCATATATAATCGTATTTTTATCAAAATCTTTCATGTTATTGCGATAATCAGTAAATACCCATCCTGCTGAATTTTTACTTTTATCATAGGCATGATTTAAATAGTATTCATTATTACTACTTTGAACAACTGGATAATTTATATTAGTTCCATTTACTTTTATAAAACCAACTGTATCAGAATTGATTTTTAAAAGTTCATTAAAATTCACATCAAGCATATTCATTTTTATATATTTAAAATAATCATCATTTTTGTCACTTGGTGGATTTATATTTTCACCATCTGATTTTTTTTTAGTTACATATTTATTAACTTTGTTACTTATTTTTTTAATACTACTATTATCTTTATTCCAAATAAATAATTTATATGAACAAAATAAAAATACGCAAAAGGATATTAAAAATAATAGGGTATTTATTTTTTTTAAAAATCTTTTTTTTCTTTGATAAATTATTCTTGATTCCATCTTGTTCACCTAAAAACAATTATATCATTTTATAATTGTTTTGACACAATTAAATAATGTGTATATAATATGCATGCATGAGAGGTGATTTGCTATGATTAAAACGTCACTTGAGACTGGATATGGTAATAAAGTATTTTATAATGAAAAGTATTTAAAGGACAATTTAGATGATTTACTTATTTTTTTAGATGATTTAGATTATATGCATACATTAAAGTTTGCAAAAGAAATTATGCTTCCAGAAGAGATAAAAGCTAATAATAATATTGAAGGAATAAGAGATGATTTATCTGAAATTGGTAAAGTTTTAAAAAATAAAAACTGTGATAAAATGAGTGCGAGAATAACTAATTTATATCAAGGATATAGACATATACTATCACATCATGTGATTGACAAAGACAATTTAAAAATTTTATATGCAATATTAAGTAAGGATTTATTAAGCAAGGAAGATATTAATAATATGGGAGAATACTATAGAACTAAACCAGTTTATATTGACAATAGATTAGATAGAGATTTTCCTATTATGGGTATGGATGCTGAAAAAATAGATTATCACATGGATCAATTTTTTGAATATGTTAATGATGATAATACAAATAATGAAATGGAAGATTTTATTAAATCACAAGTTATGCATTTTTATTTTGTTCATATTCATCCTTATTTTGATGTAAACGGAAGAACTAGTAGAACAACTTCTATGTGGTATTTACTTAATCATGAGGCATATCCATATGTTATTTTAAATAAAGCTATTACTTTTGATACTAAAAATTATGAAGATTGTATTAAAACTGGTAGGCAAAGGGGTGATGTTACTTTATTTTTAAAATATATGATATGTCAGGTTCATAAAGCTTTAGAGAAAAAGTATGTTATTAAAAATATTAAAGATTTTGATAATTTATCTAAAGAAGATTGTCAAATGCTTGAATATTTACTTTCTTTAAATGGTACACTTACTATAAAGGATTTAGTTACTATTTATAATAGATACAACAGAAAGAAAAAACCAATAGAACTTACAACAAGCATTATTGATTCTCTTATAGATAAAGAAATTATTTTAGATTTAGGTCCTACAAAAAAATATATTACACCTGAAAGACATAATTCTCATATTGCTTTAAATAAAGATGTAGTAGATATTAATTCTAATAAATTAAAGTATTTAAAAATTGATAAATATTTGCATTAATGATAACTGCTTTTATCTTTTTTTGAATATAAAAATTATTGAAATGATGACAACATAATGTTATAATTGTTAAGGCGGTTAGGTGATGTGTATTAAAAGTGGGTGATTTTATGCCAGAATTACCAGAGGTTGAAAATGTTAAAATTTTTTTAAAAAGTAAGGTAAAAGATAAAAAGATAGTTTCTGTAAAAGTTTATTGGGATAATATAATAGCATATCCTTCAAAATGTGAATTTGAAGAAAAAATAAAAAATCAAACAATTAATAATATTTTAAGAAAAGGCAAATGGTTAATGTTTGAACTTGATGATTATTTTTTACTTTCGCATTTAAGAATGGAAGGAAAATATTTAATAAGAAATAAAGGTGATTTAAAAGAAAAGCACCAGCACGTTATTTTTACTTTTTCTGATAATACTGATTTAAGATATCATGATACGAGAAAATTTGGGAAAATGTATTTAATTAAAAAAGATGAAGTTTATAATGTTAAACCTTTAAAAGATTTAGGGCTAGAACCTTGGGATAATAATTTAACTTGTGATTATTTAAAAAATAAGTTAAAAAAACAACCTATCAAATCTGAACTTCTAAATCAAAGTATTATTACTGGAATTGGAAATATATATGCGGATGAGATTTTATTTTTATCTAGGATTAATCCTTTAACTTTAGGATGTAATTTAGATAATATAGCTTTAAAAAATATTATTAAATATACTAAAAGTGTTTTAGAAAGTGCTATTAAATATGGCGGAACTACAGTAAAATCTTATACATCTTCTGAAGGTGTTCATGGAAGATTTCAAGATAAGCTTTTAATACATACTAAAGAAGTATGCCCGGTATGTAATTCGAAAGTTAAAAAAATAACCGTAAAAGGGCGTGGAACTTATTATTGTGAAAAATGTCAGAAGGAGAAGTATTTATGAAAAAAACAAAAATTATATGTTCAATTGGTCCAAGTAGTGCCAAATATGAAGTTTTTAAACAAATGGTTAAAAACGGTATGAATGTTGCGAGGATTAATTTTTCTCATGCTACTTTAGAGGAAAAACAAACAGCACTTTCATTAGTTAAAAGAGCAAATGAGGATAGTGAATTAAATGCTCATGTTGCTGTTTTATATGATACTAAAGGTCCTGATTTCCGTACAGGTAAAATGACTGATGGTAAAATAGAACTTAAAAATGGTAAATTAATTGATATTGTTAAGGACGATATTTTAGGTACTGATGAAGCTTTTACTGTAAATTACAAAGATGCTTTAGATAGTATTAGTGTTGGAAATGAAATTTTATTAGAAGATGGTCTAATGAAATTAAAAGTTAAGGAAAAAATTAGTAATGGTTTAAGATGTGAAATTATTGATGGTGGAACATTAGGTGATAGAAAAGGTGTTAATGTTCCTGGGGTTAATTTAAATTTAGATTTTATAAGTGAACAAGATAAAGAAGATATTATTTATGCTTGTAAAAATGAGGGCGATTTTTTAGCTTTATCATTTGTTAGTTCTGCTGAAGATGTATATGAAGTTAGAAAATTATTAAAAGAGCAAGGTAGAGAAGATATGCAGATTATTTCTAAGGTTGAAAGTTGGGCTGCAATTCAAAATATTGATTCTATTATTAAGGCTAGTGATGGTATTATGGTTGCTCGTGGTGATTTAGGTGTAGAGGTAGCTATGGATAAATTACCAATTTTACAAAAACAAATAATTGAAAAATGCCGTGTTATTGGACGTACTGTTGTTGTTGCAACTGAGATGTTAGCTTCTATGTATACAAGTGCTAGGCCTACAAGAGCTGAGGTTTCTGATGTTGCTAATGCTGTATTAGATGGAACAGATGCTGTTATGTTATCTGGAGAAACTACAATTGGTACTCATCCTGCTGAAGCTGTTAAATTTATGGCTGATGCTTGTAAAACTGCTGAAGATTATTATGATTATAAATCTCAAAAATCTTATGCTAGAGTTAATAATGTTCCAAGTATTATAGCTCATAACGCTGTTGAGACTGCTAATTTAATTGATGTTAAATTAATAGTTTGTGCAACTGCTAGTGGTTATACTGCTAAATTAATAGGTACGCAAAAGCCTAAATCATATGTTATAGCAGCTTGCCCTAGTGAAGATATTGCTCATTCACTTGCTTTAAATTATGGAGTTTATCCTGTTGTTTCTAAAAACTATGATGATATGGAAGCTTTAGTAAGAGAATGTAAGAAAATTGCTACTAATTTTACTTTATTAGACGAAGGTGATCATGTTTTAGTTACTGGTGGTTATCCAAGTATACATGCTCCAAAATCAACTAATTTCTTAAAGGTTGAGACTATAACAAAAGATGACATTAACGAATAATCACTTTATGTTGATATTCGTTTAGAATGTCATCTTTTTTTCTTAAATTATAAATATCACTAACTCTTTTTTCTAAATAAAGTTCTTTACTGTATTTTGTGATGATTGGTATTTTGCATCTTTTTTTAATTTTGTTTAAGTATTTTTTTCCATTTTCATTAAATCCTAAAATCCTTATATAACTTATATTCTTAAACTTTTTAGCTTCTTCTTTTGTAAAATTACATAATATGTGTAGATACATTCTTTTTAATTTATTATAAGTGTATCTTTTTGATTTTGTTAATTTTATTAATTCATCAATATTATTTGCTTTATAAATTACTTTTTTTATTTTGTTTTCTATTCCTTCATCAACGTCCATATATATATTTAAATTACTAGATGTTATTATTTTATATTTTAATAAATCAAAATAATCATCAAAATAATGAGGGTTTTTTAAACTGTTTAAACTTTCTTTAGGAACGCATTTTGAAATATCTTTATTTTCTTTTAAAGCATTTCTTATACTTGTCCCACTTGATATGTTTTCTAAATTTAAACTGTGATAATTATTAGTTCTTTTAATGCATTTGATTTCTATGTTTTCTAAATTTCTAATATAGCCAAGGCCTAATAGATCATTTGGCCTATCATCTAGATAAAGATTAAAATCATTAAGAGCAAGTGACATACTTTTAGGATAGTTATATCCTTTTTTTAAATATTTTTTTACTGTTTCATTGTATTTTTTATTATTTTGAATATTAACTATTTTTTTTAAATAATTTATATCACCAGTTTCACTACCAAAAACAAAGGCATCAATATCTAAATATTTTAATATTTCACATGAGGCTTTAGTAAAAACATCAGCTGATTGAGTTCCATAAGCAAACGGTAGTTCTACAACTAAATCAACATAATTTAAAGCTACTTTTGTCTTTTCCCATTTGTTAATTAGACTTATGTCTCCTCTTTGAGTATAATTTCCATTTATTACGGCAATTATTATATAATCAGGATACATTTTTTTTATTTCGTTTATATGGTATAAATGACCATTATGAAATGGATTATATTCACATATTATTCCAATACTTTTCATATCATCAGCTCCGCTTAAATATTTTAACAGTTAAATATTTATATTGTCAATTGACACTAAAAAAGAAAGCACGTATAATTTAAAATAGGTGGTAGAAATGAAAAAAGACTTTACAAATAAGAAAGGCT
>CAVKUP010000049.1:0-7505 GCA_963659735.1 bacterium | reverse complement strand
CAGAATTTTTAACAGCTGAAGAAGAAGAGGCAAAATATAAAGCAACAATTAAATATAACGCTAGAAAAGAGGGCCTTGAAGAAGGACGTGAAGAAGGACGTGAAGAAGGACGTGAAGAAGGACGCGAAGAAGGACGTGCCGAGGGTTTGTTAACAGGAAAAATTGATATTGCAAAAAAATTACTCAAAGACGGTATGAATGCACAAAAGATTGCTGAAATAACAGAATTAGATATTAAACAAATAGAAGAATTACAATAAATTGATAATGAACCTTAAAAAATCAAACTACACATAAAAGTGTAGATTTTTTTATAAAAATAGTATCAAACAAATTAAACAAAATAATAATATTATTAACCTTCTTTTTCTTATACTTAGGTGTTTTTTTAGGAGGAATATCATTTAGATACTATTATCTTATATTAACTTCATATATGATATTTGGAATAATTAGAATATGTATATACATTCAAGAAAATTATCATCATAAAAAAATCAGAGAAATCACCTATATATTATTAATTACAATACTTATGATGAGTGCATTAGTATTTGGAAAAAATACAAAAATGCTTAAAACACACCAATCACTAGTTCAGTATCAATTTGGAGAAATAATAAATAAAAAGAAATCAGCCACCCTTCTAAATTATGGATTTTTAGATGGAGGATTTTATACAGTTACAGGAATAATTCCAAATACTAGATACTTTCAAAAACAAAACGTCGACTACAAAACATTCCCATATATTATAAAAGTACAAAATAAAGTCATAAAAAATAAAAAAGTAGACTTCGTCGTAACAAAAACAAACATATACGAAGAAACAGCAAAATGGATGACTTCATACCTAAAACAAAACTACCAAATGATCTCATCAATCTGTCAGAATTACGAAGAAGGAACATATAGATATACATTATGGCAAAAAAAAGAGCATTTAAATTACAAAACGTTTTTTTAAAAAACTATGAAAATTTATTCATAGAACAAAAATCATATTTTTTGCCTTTTCCTATAAAACATTAAAACACAACCAATAGAAATAAAAATCAAAACAAAAACAATAACATGAGAATATCCATCCAAAACCTTAACAATCTTAGTCCAATTTTGGCCGACCTTACTTCCAACAAAAGTCAAAACAAAATTCCAACAAATAGAACCACAAAAAGTATATAAAATAAACTTCTTCATATCCATCTCACTCATACCAGCTGGAATAGAAATCAAACTTCTAACAAGTGGCACAAACCTACAAAAAAACACCGTTTTATTTCCTTTTGTATCAAACCAATTATCCGCATTATCAATATCACTAGGCTTTAATCTTAAAACATTTCCAACCTTACCACTAACAATCTTCTTAAGTCTTTCCTTATTTAAAATCTTACCAATATAATATAAAATAATAGCTCCCAATACAGAACCCAAAGTAGCAGCTAAAGTAACTCCAAATATTGACATTGAACTATAAGTTGTCATAAACCCACCAAAAAGTAAAATAACTTCAGATGGAATAGGGGGAAATACATTTTCAACAGCAATCAATAAACACACCCCAATATAACCACATTGATTCATTATATTTATAATAACCTCTTGCACAAAAACACCTCATCTATAACCTTAATTTGGCTTGTAAATCTTGCCAATAGCCTCAGCAACCTTAATACCATCGATCGCAGATGTCATAATTCCACCGGCATATCCCGCACCTTCACCGCAAGGATAAATACCAGAAATATTAGAGACAAAATTATCATCACGTATAATCTTAATAGGAGATGACGTCCTACTTTCCACAGCAGATAAAATAGCATCATCTAAAGCAAATCCTTTAATTTTACTATCAAAATATTCAATTCCTTCAATTAAAGCATTATTAATATATTCAGGAAAAACATTCCTTATATTAGTAAAACAGTATCTACCTTTAAAAACTGGATTAATACTACCAAAATCATCAGAAGCAATATTTCTCTTAAAATCTTTGAATAACTGTGAAGGAATAAGGCCTTTACCAACTTCATAAGCTCTTCTTTCAAGCTCCCTTTGAAACCTAACACCATCCAAAGGCCCATCACCATAATCTAAAGGAGAAACAGTAACTATAATCGCACTATTCGCATTTTCACTATCCCTTTTATAATCACTCATACCATTAATAGCAAGCATATCATCACAAGAAGAAGAATTAACAACATATCCCCCAGGACACATACAAAAAGAATAAACACCTCTTTTATTAGAAGCTTGATAAGTTAATTTATAACTAGCAGCCGGTAAAGAAACATCGCCATATTGAGCCTTGTTAATCATATCTTGCTTGTGCTGAATTCTAACACCAACCGCAAACGGCTTAGACTTAATACATAAATTATTTTTAAAAAGCATCTCAAAAGTATCACGGCTACTATGTCCTAAAGCTAAAACTAAACTATCACACTTTAAAACCTCATTACCATTTATCTCAATACTATCAATTACATTATCCTTAACAAAAATATTAGTTAAACAGCTATCATACCTAACCTTACCACCTAATCGTTCAATTTCAAAGATCATATTCTTAATAACATTCCTAAGCAAATCAGTCCCAATATGTGGTTTATTCAAATATAAAATCTCCTCAGGAGCGCCAAACTTAACAAACGTCCTAAGAACTTCCTTATTTCTAAAAAAACGGTCTTTACACTGCGTATTTAACTTTCCATCAGAAAAAGTTCCAGCTCCTCCGGCCCCAAATTGAACATTAGAATTAACATCTAAAATTCCATCTTTCCAAAACCTCTCAACATCTTTAACCCTACTATCAACATCTTTCCCACGTTCAATAATCAAAGGATTATAACCGTTTTTAGCAAGCTCATAACCCACAAATAATCCAGAAGGCCCCGCACCAACGATCACAATTCCATCATTCAAACGCTTATCTCCACAAACCTCAAAAACATACTCTTCCTTAGGCGTAATTGACACATTCTTAATATTTTTACTTAATATTTTATTTTCATTACAAACATTAACATCTACCTCATATACAAAAAGCGTATTTCCTTTTTTTCTTGCATCAATAGATAACTTATTTATCTTAAAATCAATAATGTCAGTATTTAAAATGCTCATTATTTTTTTCTTCAAATTACCATCAACACCAATTTTAACATCCTTTATTCTAATCATATACCAACATTCTTTCCAGCCTTAATGCCACTCATCCAAGCGAAGCCTAAATTATATCCACCACAATCACCATCAATATCAACAATCTCTCCAACAAAATATAAATTCTTAACAATCAAAGATTCCATCGTAGTAGAATTAATTTCATCCAAAGGAATACCACCTTGACAAACTTGAGCATGTTCAAAAGAATTTACCTCATCAATCAAAACTTCAAAATTAGATAAACAATAAGTTAATCTTTCAACCTCATCTTTAGAAAGATTATTTAAATAAATATTTCTCTTAATTAAACACTTCTTCAAAATAATATCAACAAGTTTATAATGAAGAAAACCTTCTAAAAGCTCACTAATATTTTTTCTGTAAGAACTTCTATCAATCTTCTTTAAAAAACCATAAACATCATCAGTCCAAGGCATAAAATTAATTCTAATGGCTTCTTTTAAATTATTATCTAATCCCTTAGAAACCAAACCACTTAAATTAAAAATACATATTCCACTCAAACCATAATCAGTTAATTGTATCTCCCCATATTCACTTTTAACCAAAGAATCACATTCATATAACTTAACCTCAACATCAGCCCTAATACCACTCCATTTTTTAAAATAATTCTCATTACCCTTAAGTTGAACCAAACTAGGTAAAGGTTTAATCAATCTATGACCTAAAGATAAAACTAAATCATAACCAGAACCATCAGAGCCAGTTTTACTGCATGCCTTAGAGCCACAAGCAATAACCACATTCTTAGCTTTAATACAATCATTTATAAGAAAATAACTATCAAACTTTACAACCTTATAAACCTTAAAATCAGTTATAACCTCAACATTTAATTTTCTTAGCTCAGACTCTAAAATACTCTCAACACTTAAAGCTTGATTGGAAAAAGGATAATAGCCACCATTTTTAACCTTATAAACAAGACCTAAAGAATCAAAAAAATCTAAAACACATTCCCCTTCAATAAAAGAACTAACTAAATCACTATGGGAAGAATGGTAATGACATAAATTCTGATCCTCATTCCAAAAATTACATCTTCCATTACCAGTAATTAATAACTTTTTACCGCATTTACTGTTTCTTTCTAAAATTGTAACATCTCTTCCAGCTCTTGCTGCATTAATCGCACAAGCAATACCAGAAGCACCCCCACCAATAATAACAACTTCCTTCATCTAATCACCTAAAAACATTATATCATTTTTTTAAACAACATGATATAATCTTTATGAAGGTGATCAAAATGAAAATAATAAAAACATCACTAGCATTCATATCTACAATATGCGTATCAGTTTTACTAGTAATAACAACATGCATCTTTTGTGTAAGCTCTTTTGCAAATAAAGAAAACATAACAAAAAAAATGAAAAAAACAGATCTTTTAACTGAAGTAAAAAAAATAAAAAATAGTGGTGCTAAAAACAGTAATAGCAAACTGACAAACGCCATTAACGACATGTATTCACTTGCATCTCAATTTAACGTAGATGAAAAAGTTGTAGATGCTATAATAGACTCAAAAATAACCAAAGAAATAATAGGAGATGCCATAGGCAACCTAACGGATTATGCAATAAATGGGAAAAACACAAAAATATTGTCAGAACAAGATACATATAATTTGATTAATAATAATTTGGATGATATTTTAAAAGAACAAAACATTACCTTGACAGATAGTCAAAAAGAAAAGTTCTTAAGGGAAATAAAAAAACAACTACCAGATATTATTCAATTAGTTCCAAATTCAAAAGTTTTATTAGGAACAAATAATAATAAAATAAAAATAATACAAAAAATCTTTAGTAATAAAACCAAAATAATTACATCAATACTTTTAATAACTTCAATTATAATTGTAATTATACTAAAAAAAGAAAATTATGCATGGCTAAATAATATCTCACTTGCATTCCTATTATCAAGCCTTGTTACAATAGGATTATCACTTTTACTACCAAGCATCATAGTAACTGCCATGAGTGAGGCAGATCTTTCATTATTTGTTTCATCATTAACTGATTTTATAGCAAAACCAATCTTATATAGCGGTCTTATTACATTGATAATTTCGATAATATTGTTCATAATTAATAAAAAATACCAACATAAAATACACTTTGAATGTAATTAAGAATGTGTTATAATGAAAGTGAACAAAACATTAGGAAGGATACCAGTAGTTATGAAATATGTTAAAGGAAAGGTAATAAAAGGCACAGTTAATTGTATAGAATCATATGGAGCATTTATGATATTTGATGAATATTATACTGGACTGATACATATATCAGAAATATCTAATGGTTTTGTCAAAGATATACATGACTTTGTTAATGAAGGCGATCAGATATATGTAGAAGTGTTAGATGTTGATGAAGAATTATCACATTTAAAATTAAGTATTAAAAATATTAATTATAAAATAAATGGTAAGCCAAGAAGAAAAAAAATAATAGAAACACCACATAGGTTCAACACTTTAAATGAAAAATTGCCCGTTTGGATTTCACAACAATTAAAAAAAACAAAAAAAGAAGTAAATTCTATTGACAAATAATTATTCAGATGATATATTTATTGATGTCTAGTGAGTTACTATGGGCGCTTAGCTCAGTTGGTTAGAGCACCTGCCTTACAAGCAGGGGGTCATAGGTTCGAGTCCTATAGCGCCCACCATTTTTTGCCGGAATAGCTCAACTGGTAGAGCAACTGACTTGTAATCAGTAGGTTGTGGGTTCAAGTCCTATTTCCGGCACCATTTTATATTGCCTCGTAGCCAAGCGGTAAGGCAGCGCACTCTGAATGCGTTATTCGCTAGTTCGAATCCAGCCGAGGCAACCAATTAAAAACAAAATAATCTCAAAGTTGTTCTTATTACTTGGAGAGGTAGCGAAGTGGCTAAACGCGGCAGACTGTAAATCTGTTCCTTCGGGTTCGATGGTTCGAATCCATCTCTCTCCACCACTTTATATTGCCTCGTAGCCAAGCGGTAAGGCACCACACTTTGACTGTGGCATGCGCTAGTTCGAATCTAGCCGAGGCAACCACATATGGTCTGTTAGCTCAGTCGGTAGAGCATTTGACTTTTAATCAAAGGGTCCCGGGTTCGAATCCCGGACAGGCCACCATTTTTTGTTATTGAAGTCATTATTGACTTTTGATGCCTGAGTGGCGAAATAGGTAGACGCACAGGACTTAAAATCCTGCGGGAGTCAAATCCCGTGCCGGTTCAAGTCCGGCCTCAGGCACCAACTTTGGAGAAATACCCAAGTCTGGTTGAAGGGACCGGTCTTGAAAACCGGGAGGTCGGAAACGGCGCGGGGGTTCGAATCCCTCTTTCTCCGCCATTATTTATATCGCGGGATGGAGCAGTTTGGTAGCTCGTCGGGCTCATAACCCGAAGGTCGTTGGTTCAAATCCAGCTCCCGCAACCATATGGTTCCGTAGTGTAGCGGTTATCACGTCTGCCTGTCACGCAGAAGATCGCGGGTTCAATTCCCGTCGGAACCGCCATCTGGTTTCGTAGCTCAGTCGGTAGAGCAGAGGACTGAAAATCCTCGTGTCGGCAGTTCGATTCTGTCCGAAACCACCACTTGAGTTTAACAATTGTGCGCTGGTCTGCGTACTTTTTAAATAATGGCGACTTGGGTTTAAGCCTTGACTTAAAATAATATTTGTGATAGTATTTATTTGTATCACATTGTGTTACGGCATGCGCCCATAGCTCAATTGGATAGAGCGTTTGACTACGGATCAAAAGGTTGCGGGTTCGACCCCTACTGGGCGCGCCATTTTATCGGGAAATAGTTCAACTTGGTAGAGCACTTGGTTTGGGACCAAGGGGTTGCAGGTTCAAATCCTGTTTTCCCGACCATTTTAAACATTTAACTCTCTTATAATAAGAGAGTTTTATAATGAAAAAAAGAACTAATTTGTTCTTTTAATATCAATTATATCACTTATTGGTATTAGCTCATTGTCTATTGTAATTAAGTGTGTAGAATTACGACCAACTATTCTTTTATTAATATCTTTATCCTTTAATTTTATTTTAACATCAGCCTTATAAATATAATTGTTTGAGCTAAATATTTCATTAATCTTTTGATTAATGTTTTTTTCTTCATGTTTTTCTACATTTCTTTGGTCATCTGAATCAGCAGAATAATATATTTTTTCATTATTTCCCACCTTATTTACCTCACCAGCAAATATTTTCGGTAATTTTTTATCCATCATTTCACGTATAATCAATCTTATAGAAATATTAATTAATTTCTTATTGATTGATCCCT
>CAVKUP010000048.1:0-7679 GCA_963659735.1 bacterium | reverse complement strand
AGCCTTTCTTATTTGTAAAGTCTTTTTTCATTTCTACCACCTATTTTAAATTATAGCATAATTGTAAGGCTTAATATACAAGTTTGCACGATTAAACGCAACATTTCCTAAAAGTTAGTAATAACCAAAGGTGGACTTTGGTTGTTACCCGAGTTTGACAGTTGTATGTTTTAAATTACCTTTATTGCTAAGTAAAATATTGCATTACTAATTTTTAGAATCTTAGAAAAAAATTAAACTACCAATTTACTACTAAAGAAATATTAGAAACCTTAAGAACTATGGAAGTTTTAGAACAAAAAGGAATAGGCTTTGAGCCTATATACACTAGAACTAAAATAACCGATTGCTTACACAATGAATTCAATTTTGATACTGACTTAGAAATTATAAGTTATAAAAAAATAAAAAAAAATTTTAATATTATATTAAAATAAAAATAGTACGCATTTTTTTGGAACAAAAAAATCTCTCAAAGCCCTTATAAATAAAGGGTTTTGGAGATTTTTAGTTTCTACAACTGTCAAAGTCAGGATCATAGCATATTTGAGATTTATTTTCAACGGCAGCGTAAGCTGTACATCTTGACCGTCGAAAATTTAAATCTCAAATAATACACAATAGTGCTTAAGCTTACTTGTGACATTTTCAAAAGTTGATTTAGCAAAAAAATTATGACACTTTCAAAAGTTATTGACATATAGCACATTAAAAAAATATAAAAAGATTAAATTTTAAGCATTAATATTTACTAATAAAATAAAGGCGAACATGAAATTTAAAATATCAAAGATTAAGATAATCTACGAATTTTTTATAATCAAAATCGTTTATAAAAAGGTAACATTTACGAAAAACCAAAAAAATAAAATAGATAGCCTAATTGACAACCTATTTACGCTTATTTATGATAATTTTCATTATGATTAATTTTAAATGCTCTATAAATCTGTTCTAATAAAATAACTCTAAACAATTGATGTGGAAAAGTAAAAGCAGAAAAAGATAATCGATAATCACTACGCTCTTTAACAAAATTAGAAAGACCATAAGACCCCCCAATAACAAAAACCAAATTCTTATTAGAACTAAAGTTATTATCAATCTTCCGTGCAAACTCCAAAGAATTTAAATAATTTCCATCAATTTCTAAAGTAACAACATAATCGCTATCCTTAATTTTAGATAAAATAGCCTCACCTTCTTTTAAAGCAGCAACACTCATATCTGAAACATCAGAAATTTCAATAACCTCAAGCTTACAATATTTGCTTATTCTCTTAGAATACTCATCAATTGCATCTTTAAAAAATTTCTCCTTAACCTTACCAACGCATATAATCTTCATACTAACTCAAACTCCGTACTTTCCTTTTGAGAAGCAATCTCAATATCAGGAACCCTCACGCCTTTTTTATCTAAAGTATCAATTAAAGTCTTTAAAGCAAGTTCCGGCTTATTATTTTCCTCACTCAAATGAATTAAAATAATTTTATTAGTATTATCACCAATAAATTCAGATAAATAATAAGCACTATCCTTATTAGACAAATGTCCCTTATCTCCAAGTATTCTTTGTTGCAAATAATAAGGATAGCTACCTTCCTTAAGCATTCTCACATCATGATTACTTTCAAACACATACATACTCTTATTACGTAACTTATCAAAATTTTTAACATGAATATATCCAGTATCAGTCACATAAACAATACTCTTACCATCACTTTCAAATACATATCCATTACTATCTGCAACATCATGTGAAGTTTTAAAAGGAACAACCTTCAAATCATCAATCATAACATTTCTATTAATATAAAACTTATCCTCAATATCAAAATCTAGTTCATCTTCCATCTTCTCAGTCAAATAAACAACAGGATGATACTTCTTAATAAAAACTCTAAGACCAGCAACATGATCTGAATGAGTATGAGTAATAAAAACCCTTTGAATTGAAGAAGCATCAACCCCTATATTCTTAAGTGACTTAGTAACATAACCCGCACTCATACCCAAATCAACAAGCGATCTTGTCTTATCAGTTTCAATATAAGCACAATTACCCTTACTACCACTAGCTAAAATACAAATACGCATTAACGATAACCATTAGGATATAAAACAGATGGATTAACATGACAATATTTACATCCCTTCCAAACTTCATAATGAACATGTGGGCCTGTAGCAGATCCAGTCATACCAACATAACCAATAACCTCACCACGCGCGACAGTTTGACCTTTTTTAACACCAATCTTAGACATATGAGCATACAAGGTCATATAACCATTATTATGATTAATAACAACATAATTACCATAACTATAATGATATTCCGCAATCTCAACAACACCATTGTTAGTCGCATAAATCTTAGAACCATATCCAGTACCAGAAATGTCTAAACCAGTATGTAACTCCCTACCACCATTAATAGGACTTGAACGATAAGAATATCCACTACTAAGTGTCCAACCACTATCAGTAGGCCATCCCCAACTAGTTAAACTTCCAACAGTTGGAATATATTTATTACCTTTAGAAACAATCTTATTAATAGGTTCTTTAATAACTTGTTTTCCTTGTGGATCAACATAATTAATAGTTCCATTAACCTTTTTAACCTTCTGAGAAACTCTTTCTAATCCATTAACGCCTTCTTGAATAACCTTATCTTGACCAATAACAGTATTGTCATCGTACTTCTCCTCAGTTTTATATTGACTCTCAACGTCTTCAACAACATAAGATTCCTCAACAACACTAATCTGAGGATTAGTCTGACTAATTTTTAACTTTTGACCAGGATAAAGTAAATTACTCGTACTAGTCAAATCAGAATTAGAAATCAAAACTTCTTCTGGACTAATCTTATTGTTAAAAGCTACATTCTCAATAGTATCTCCAGCCTTAACTTCATATTCACTGCTTTCCTCATTTTCACCATATAAAAGATAATGTGAAAGTGAAATGTCATCAGTATAAATCTTCTCATCAACAGGAATATTAGTCTCACGAACAGTAATATCCTCATCAACATAAACATTTTGAATATTTTCACCAGTAGAAGTAATCTTAACCTGATTATCATCAACATAAGCCTTATATTTATCCTTACCAACAAACGTATTAATAAGAGTATTAACCGCATTTTTAAAAACACTCTTCTTTAAAACATAAATCTTTTGAGTCTTAATCTCATCATCACTTTTCTTCTTAATAGTAAACTCATAACCACTAACAGTAAATTGACTACTCTTAGATATCTTTTTATAAACACTAGAAACAGATGAAGTTTTACCATTATAAGTAGTCAACTTTCTAATCTGAAGTCCTTTAGGAGAATAAACCTTATCAACCTTAAACTTATTTTTATAATAAATACCATTTTTATCAATATAATCCTCCAAAGCACTAGCCGACTTAATAACACCAATTGACCTTTCATTCAAATAAACCTCATAATAACTATTAGGAAGTGGTGAATTCTTATAACTAAAACCTAAAGTAAAAAGACCAACAATAGTAATAACAATCATCAAATATATAGAAATTTTTTTCATACTATTCACCTACTTGACTATTTTCCATATTGAAAAACGAACTAGTATCACGTTTAAAAATTAAATTAACAGTTGCGGTCGGGCCACTACGATGCTTAGAAATAATAAATTCACTCTTACTAGTATTCTCATCGATAGCACTTTCCTTATTATAATAATCATCCCTATAAAGAAAAGCAACAATATCCGCATCCTGTTCAATAGAACCAGATTCTCTTAAATCAGATAAAAGAGGTCTCTTATCCTCCCTACCTTCAACACTACGTGAAAGTTGCGCTAAAGCAATAACCGGAATATTAAGTTCCATTGCCATAGTCTTCAAACTACGTGATATCTCTGATACCTCTTGTTGTCTTTGACCAGCATACTTTGCAGAACCACTAATTAATTGCAAATAGTCAATAATAACAACATCTAATCCATCACTACTATTAGCAAGTCTTCTACACTTTGCCCTAATCTCACTAACAGTCATACCAGGAGTATCATCAATAAAAATCTTCGTATCAGCAAGCCTGCTAATTGCCTCATTAACCCTTTTCCAATCTTGATGTTCTAACCTACCAGTACGTAACTTATTAGCTTCAATTTGGCCAACAGAAGATAACATACGTGAAATTAACTGTTCAGCTCCCATTTCCATATTAAACAAAGCAACAGTTTTTTTCGCATTCATAGCCATATTAACAGCCATATTAACAGCAAAAGCCGTCTTACCCATCGCAGGACGAGCAGCTATAATAATAAGCTCATTTTCATGAAAACCTGAAGTTAACTTATCAATATCATAATATCCCGCAGGAACACCAGTAATCTCACCTTTTAAAGTTGATAATTTTTCTAAATCAGCCTGTGCCTTAAATAAAACATCTTGAATAGTCTTAAATTCAGACCCACGCCTATTCTTAACAACCTCAAATATCTTCTTCTCAGCATCATCTAAAATATCACCAATATCATCAGTAGAAGAAAAACCGGCATTCGCAATATCAGTTCCTGCCTCAATCAAATTACGCCTTAAAAACTTCTCCTCAACAATTTTAATATATTCATCCGCATTAGCAGCCGTTGGAACAATATTAACAATTTGAGTTAAATAAGGAACACCGCCAACTTGATTTAATAATTTCTTCCTATCAAGTTCCGCCGTAACAGTCGTAATATCAATTGGAACCTTTTTATCATATAAATTTTTAATAACTTCAAATATTTTCTTATGAGAATCCAAATAAAACATATCTTTATTAATTCTCTCAACAATAACCTCAAGTGCCTTTTCACTTAAGAACATAGAACCAAGTATAGCCTGCTCAGCATCAATCTTTTGTGGCATCACTTTCTCATTCATCTAATCACCTACTTTTTGTAAATGTATTTTTAAATTTGCTTCCACCTTTTTATGTAATAAAACCTTAACATTAGTAGTACCTAAAGTATTAATAGCTACATCTAATTTAATTTTCTTCTTATCAATATCAAAACCTTTTTTCTTAAGTTCTTTAGCAATCTGCTTAGTACTTACCTGACCAAAAACTTGACCATTTTTACCAGTATTAACATCAAAATTTAAAGTTAATTTTTCAAGCTTTTTCTTCAAATCCTCACACTGTTTAATAAGTAAATTTTCTTCAAGCAAAGCCTCTTCAGTTTGCTTTTTTAAAACTAAACTGCTACCCTTAGTTTCCTTAACAGCAACACCACTATTAATCAAAAACATCCCATAACCATCTTTAACATTAATAATATCATTTTTCTTACCCTGTTTTTTTATATTCTCTAATAAAATTACCTTCATAAATTACGCCTCCTTAAAAGCCTTTTCAACCAATAAAGCAACCTCTTCTATACTTTTATCTTTAAATTGACAAGCAGCATCAGTAAAATGACCACCACCGCCTAATTTTTCCATAATCTTACCAACATTAATATTACCAACAGATCTAGCACTAACACCAATAATCTTTTTAGATAAATATCCAATAGCAAAAGAAGCCTCAATATTCTCAAACTTCAAAAGTTCTTTAGCAAGTAAAGCAATATCAACATTATTATGAATCTTATCATCCATCTTGCACATCAAAACATCTTTAGAAATTTCCACAGAATTATTAATAAACTCATATCTTTCTATCATTTCTTCTTTAGGCTCTTTAAATAAATTTTGAACATCACCAAAATTCGCACCATTCTTAGCTAAAAAAGCAGCCATTTCAAAAGTTTTATAAGTCGTTTTTAAACTAAAGCTACTAGTATCAGTAACCATGCCACCAAGCATTAAAGTTAAAACTAAAGGCTGAACCATAAACTTTAAATAAATTAAATATTCACACATAATCTCAACAACACTAGATTTATTCATATCATTATATTTATATAAAACATCACTAATAAAATCACTACCACTTATATGATGATCAATAATAATTTTATCAGAAATACCATCCAAAACCTTTGTACTTTCAACAAGTTCTCTTTTCTGAGTATCCACAATAATAAGTAATTTATTACTGCTATCTAAAATCTCATTTTCATTTTTAAAACAAACTTGCACATTATTACTTTCTAAAAGTTTAAAGCCCTTTTTCATAGACCTATTAAACTTTTCACAAGGTTTAACTATACAAACATTCTTACCCTTAGAAAGAATAATTTCATACAAACAAATTGCACTACTCATACCATCTAAATCACATCTAGCATGCGTCATAATAACAATTTCATCATGGTTATCAATATATTTATCTAATTGTTTAAAAAGTTCCTTCATAACATCGGCCTCTTATCCATTATACTATAATTTAATCAACATACCAATAATAATTTTAAATTAACACTATTTATAAAAATGATACAACGTAACTTTTTTAAAACAAAAAAATTCTTACTTTCCTCTTTATTTACAATGATTTATAAAAAATTTTATATTATACACCTGTTAAACTCAAAATTATAAACCAGTTTACTAAATTTGTATCATTTTTTCACATAATGACTAAATAGTAACAACCCAAAAAAATTGATAAAACATCAGACATTTCTCTTTGCACATTTATTAGTTCTAATCTATATTTAATTCATTGATGTATTCAATAAAATAAAGTGAAATATTAACTATTTTGCCATCTTTACTTAAATTATTTAACGAAAATCTAAAAGATAATTTATTACCTGTTCTAGCATTATATTTTATTAAACTATTGCGATTAGTACTTTTATCTGATTTAACTTCTATAGGAATTATTTCATTATTTACTTGAATAACAAAATCAATTTCATTTCTATCAAAAGTATAATAATTAAGAGATTCTTCTAATAAATAATTCAATGTATTAGCCACATAATTTTCAGTAAACGCACCTTTAAATTCTTGAAACAATTTATTACCATCTAAAATAATTCTACTATCTAGATTAGACATTCTTCTTAAAAATCCAACATCATTCATATAAATTTTATAAGCAGACAAATTATAATATGCTTTTAAAGGGAAGTCACATTTATTAACTAAATAACATTTAACAGTCAAATTAGCATCTTTTAACCAATTTAAAGCACCTTCATATTCTCTAGCACGTGCACCTTCTTTAACAGCTTGATATACAAACTTTTTATTTTCTCGTGCCAACTGCGAAGGTATCCCATTCCAGATTAATGATATCTTATTAGCAACACTAACATCAGTATGTTTAGAAAAATCATTTTCATATGAATCCAATATATTCTTTTGAATCTTATTAACTTTTTCTATATCTTTATCATTAACCCAACTATATACAGCCTCAGGCATTCTTCCAATAATATAATAAATTTTTAATTTTTCGATTAATCTATCTTCAAACAATTTTGGTATTTCGCTTATTTCTTTAGTTTTTCTCATTACATCAACTAAGTTCCTTGAATCATCTGCAATTAAAATTTCACTAAAAGTCATTGGATATAAATTTTAAAAATCAACCTTACCTACAGGAAAAGAAGTTTTAGAAAGTCTTATACCAAGAAGTGAACCAACACTATATGATATTCACCCTCTTCTTCACAAAAATATTTTAAAAAATTTAAAGCATTAGAACATTCTTGTATTTCATCAAATATAATTAATGTAGTATT
>CAVKUP010000047.1:0-8158 GCA_963659735.1 bacterium | reverse complement strand
AAAAAAATAATAAAAGCGTCTGCTCTTAAATCAATTATTCTGTCCTCATTATTTATTATTCGCATTTTGTCTTTAAAATTCAACCTATATATAATTTAACATAAGAATTTTAAAAAAGAAAGCAAACAACAAAATTAGACAAAATTTAATACAATAAAAAAATACTCTTGTACTTGACAATTAATATCCGTATATCCCCTTTCATTTTTGATATAACAAGGTTCTTTCGGATTTACCAGATAAACTTTTCAATCTTCTGATAAATAACTATCATACCCTACGACTGTACGATATTCCAATAATATTTTTATTTTTCTCCAACACTCCCTTTCTCTCTATATTAATATTCTCCATATTTGGGGAAACACAACTTCAACTGTAATTTTTTCATTACTCTTTAGTATTTCCAATTTGTCTAAAAAAGCAAGGTTGAAATTAAATTGTTTCCCTACTCTTTAGTATGTGCATTTTATCGTCAAAAAACAATCAAAAATTTTAATTTTTTTATTTTTGTTAAAATTGCACAAAAAAAGACACCAGCATTTCTGCTGATGCCATTTGTATTCTCATATTCTGCCTTGTTTGGCACGTTTTTTGACGTGTTCAGGAATTTTGTGTTCATCTATGTGTATTATGGATACTGCGGTGCATCTAAATCCTATAATTTTTCTGCCCTCTTTGATGTTTTCATATGTGATTCTAACACCACAATTATCGTAGATTTCTCTTAATGCTTTATCAAAACATCTGTCTTTGAACTGTCCAATTTGCTTTAATTTGTTTTGTGTGCCTGTGACTGTTCTAAGTTCTTCAAGTGATAACTCAAACTGTATAATTTCTGTTGTATTTGGCTTAACTGACTTCATTTCTCTTTGTATCAAGTGCCATATTTCCATACTATAATTCGAGTTCATTCGTAAAAAATCAGATAACAACGGCTGTGAAAAATCTTTCTTCAGATTCAAAAAAAACTCTGTCATATCAGAATTTATCTTGAAATATAATAATCCGTCATGATACTCGCACATTGAAAAAAGCTGATATTTTCTATAATGCTTCTTTTTTCGTTGTTTTTCCTGTGACATTTCAAGACGTATGAAGCTTCTCATTAACTCATCCGTAATTGCATCAGACTCTTTATATACAGCTTGTGGCTTTACGTCCATTAATTTTGCAAAATCTCTTGCACTTATTTGATAGTCAAAAAATTCTTGATCATTTTTTCGGCACTGTGAGATAGCAACATACAATAATTTCCTTGCTTTCAGTGACATATCTTCAATTCCCATTGCTGTAATGAAATTATTTGATGTTACTGCTCTGACACTTTTTCTTGTATCAGCTTTTTTCTTTTGTTCCATAGTGCTTACCGCCTTTCATAAAACACTATATCATGTATTAACACGTAATTCAATTAATAACTGTGTTTTTTGAGTAACAAAACGTGTTTTTTTGATTTAAGTTAAAGTAACAAAACGTGTTTTTTAAGTGTTTTTTGAGTAACAAAACGTGTTTTTTGAGTAACAAAACGTGTTTTTTAAATTCTGCAAACCCGCATAAAATCGAACTTTTTGTATATCCCTAAACGTATAAAACGATTATAACGTTATTATTATTTATTTATATACAGTCAATTTTGTGACTATAAAAATGTGTTTTTTAAGGTCATAAATGCATATATTTTTATGTTTTGATCTTTGATACTTGATTAAAATTACATGATTCCTAATTATCAAAAAATATTTCCATAGCAGATGTGTAATTCATAAACAATCATATAAGCCTATAAAAAATACTTTTATCCACCAAATTCCGATTTTAACTACCTACCCTACCAATTTATCATCTAAAGCAATAAAATTGAATCTGAGCCATTCTGATGCGTCTGAGAGGTATTGTAGAGATATGCATAGTAGTCGGTTCGAGAAAGTTTAAGATGCCGTACACGATGATATATCACATCACTGCATCAGTGGCTTGACGTGACGATTGAGAAATGTAAAGATGCCCGTTTCGTGCCTGCTACCTTCAGTTTTGTAACTTTTGCACAAATAATCTATGGCAAGAATATACTGTTGCTATTGCATTTAAAGCATAATATGTGATATAATCAAATATCAAGCATTGTTTGCTTGAGAAACATTTTGCAGATGTTTATTTAATCGTCCATCATATCTCTCTTGACGGGCGATTTTTATTTTATACGTTATATAAATTAAATAAATAGAAATATATGAAAGAGGTGAAGTAATTTTGCCTAAAAGAGCAAATCCAAATTTGAAGATTGGTAATATTTATAAAAGTAAGAAACTAGCAGATGCCAAATACACGGGCGAAGGATTAGAAAAATATGTTGCTGATGGCAAGATAACGCCAGAAGAAGCAAAAATTGCGAAAGAGAAAGCGAGAAAGAGTATCCGCTTGCGTGTACCTGCTGAATTAAAGGCAAAAGCAGAAGCATATGTGAAACAACATTCTGAGTATAAATCAATGAACGATTTTATTTGTAAAATAATGGAAGAAAAGATCAATCAAGATCAAAAAGAAAAGTCTCGCTTATGAGACTTCTTTTTTTGATTCTGTTTGCTTGCTTGTAACTCTTGTTTGTATTTGTAATATGACGTCTTGCAAATTCGTGCTAACGTCCATGTCTCTTTATCAGTCAATGATCCGCCAAACGCTCTATTGTGTTTCAAGATGACTTCCTTTGCTTCTTTTGCTTTCTTAGTTTCCAGTTTCGTTCCTTTTGGCGTGCCAATTCTGCTACCACTTGCCTTGGCATCTCTCATGCCTTCAGATATACGCTGATGTAGCAATTTCACTTCATGTTCTGCCTGTTTAAATGCTTGATAAATATCTTGCTCTACTTTATTTAGTATGAATTCGTTTACTGCATCCATAATTGTATTTATCATTTTATTGGCTGGCTTATCGCCAGTTTCTATTTTTGCCTTGATGATACCTTGCATTGCTTTTCGATAACTCTCTGTGTTGATATAAGGTTCTTTCAAAAACACAAGATCAATATCTTTGGCAAACAGCTCTTTATATAGTGCGAATCCCTCTTTGGCGTTCCTTGCCATTCGGCTTACCTCGTCAAATACAATTCGGTCACGTTCTGCAAATACTTCTGATTCAGAACGTTTTGTGACAGTATCATACAATTTATTCCATCCAGGACGATCAAGGCTTGTCCCCGTGTATTTGTCTTTAAAGATTCTTTCTTCATGATCTGCCAGTTCTGGATATGCTTTGATGACATTCGTTAACTGCCTTTCAAGTTTCTGTTGTTTTGTCGATACTCTTAAATAAGCGAATGTAGCCATATGATTTACAATTCCTTTCTATTCCAATATTTTCCAATTTGTCCTACAAGTATGTTCTCATACTTTTAAGATGCTTTGATTATAACATGGCACCATGTAAAGAACAAGTCCTGACCGCAATTTTTAGGACTTGTTTTCATTTTTGTTCGTACAGGTTACTTGTAGGACACTTTTCATTGATCTTCAATAAATACTTTCTGCTAATCGAGAATAGTGTTTCGGAGGTGTTCTCGAATAACTTTGTTAAATAATCAAGATTTCAATAAGTAATAAGGATTCTTGTATCAGTTAAAATTCCACCATTTCCAAAACATGATGCTGTAATTAATGGTTATAATACAATAAAAATCTGGTGATTTTGTAGCAAATGTACGAGTGATTGATTAGAAATTGCATCAATCAAAGATGTGCTTCGGGGAAGTGTAGTATTTATAAGAAGTTTTTGGTGTAGATTTTTAAATTTCTTATAGTTTAGAAAAATGATAAAACACAAAAAGATCAGTAATATCAAGGATTTCCGTATACCTCAATATTGCTGATCTTCACAATGTTATTTCGATTCGAAAAAAATAAAGCCTCTTTGTATGTACATTTGATACTCTGTTTTATTATTTCAGCCTCTTCTTCCCTACTATTTCAGAAGTACTATTTTTCGACTTTTAGTATCATATCATACTGATTACCAATTTCTAAGTACACCATTTTTGTATCTTTTGATAGAATATATGGGCATGCAGTTCTTTTACTTTGTCCTTTTGGCAATTCAATCATATAACTATCAATGGCGTATTGGCTTCCATCTTCCCATTGGCAGTCATATGGATCAATGTTATAACCATCCATTCCTTTAACTGTAATAATATCTTTTAATGCAACGTATCCACCACCGTCATCAAATGAAATATTATGTAATTTGTATCTTAATAATTCTACAAAATCTCCGTTTTTAACATCTTTATCTGGTTCTGTACTTTTTGTAAATTCATCAATACATAATTCAACTTTACCATATTGCGTATTAACTGTTACATTATCTCCAATAGATATACGTTCTCTTCTATCTCCTTTAATTACATCCTTTAATGTAGATTTATATTTGGAGTCAACTTCTAATTTATAATCATTTACAAGTTTTTTCAAATCTTTTGATCTTACGTCATATCCTTTTTTATTAAACAGATTTTCATACTGTTTTGAATCTGTAAACTCATAATCAATACCTTTACCCTGTGCCTTTAATGCTTCGACATATGAGCGTACTAATTTCTCGAATTTCTTATCTTTGAATTTTGTATTTTCATATGTTTTTGCTGTTTTTAATTCTTCTGCAATACCTTTTTTCTTTTCATTATGCAGTTTATTGATGTCATTCGTATCATCATTTGTGAGTTTCCATCGGTTTTCTAGTCCCTTTTGGATTGATGATAAACATTTTTCCATTTTCTTTTCTTCTGCTTTTTTTTCTTTTGACTTACATCCAGTCAAGCCAATACATGCTGTAATAGCCCAAACAATCATAATTGTTTTAAATAATTTTCTCATAATATCCCCCTAATTTTTAATAATCATCTTCATTTTTGCTTGTTTCTTTCCACTCGCCACCGCTGTAATAATATCCGCCGTCTTCGTAATCTCCACATGCTTTAAATTTCTTTCCATCGAATTCAACATAAAAATAAACTTCTGCATCTTCTACATCCCACCAGGTTGTACTTCCTTTAACTTTGAAGTTAACATCTTTACTCTTTTTGCCTTTTATATCAATATATTTTCTACTTCCAGTTAATTTTAATTTTCGATCATATTGTTTATAATCTTTGTCTAATGAATAGGCACCGCTTGAATATATACGTAGTTTATTTTTGGCACGATTCGTTATTGTAAGATTAAAGGTATTACTCCTTGTATCATAACCATATAAGTCGATTTGAAAATTGACTGGTTCTCTCTTGACTGTCACATTACATTTTAATGTTTTCCCATCAACTTTTGCTATGATTGTTGCTTTTCCAATTTTTTTTGCTTTTAAATATCCAACTTTATCGACAGTTACAATTTCCTTATTTGAAGATTCCCATTTCACATTACTATCTGTATTTAAAACATCTAACCCTTTTCCATAATTGTGAAATAGTGTTAATTTTGAATATTTCAATTTTGGAGTTCCGTTTTTTACAGTAACAACACATTGTCTTTTTATACCATTTTTCGCTGTAGCTGTAATAATTGCTTTTCCTGATCCTACAGCTTCCATAGTTCCATCCTCTTCATCTATTTCAATAACGTCATCGTTTGATGAACTATATTTTAAACCTGATAAATCGTATTTACTTGGGCTAACATTAGTTGGTTTCAACTTTGTTTTTTTGCCATAATACATAGTCATTGTGCTTGGAAGTTGAAAATCTTGAATAAAAATTGTTGCATCAGATGTTTTTACCGAATAATCAACTCCATGATTATTTGAAATACTATTATTGTCTAAAACTAATATATATTTTCCTTCATTTAATACAATTGTTTTTTCTATTGTAGCATAATTATCTTTATAGCTTACTTCTTCTGTTCCCACACAATCATCTACACAATCTTCTCCTTCTAATTTATCTATTGAATAAATATTTAACTTTAAATCTTCACCCATTGTGTAACCCATATTATAATTGCGATCACCTGTCGAATCACCCTTTTCGTTTCTGACATATTCAAATATTCTAGCTGAAATATTAAATTTTATTCTTGTTTTTTCGTTTAGTTTTAATAAAAATACTGTATCATCGCTAAATGAATGTGATACGTTTGTAGTTTTCCCTATATTACACTTTCCATCTATATCATCTTCATAATTTATTGGCTCATACAGATAATCAATTATATCAGCATGTACAATTTTTTGATTCCAACAAAATAAAATGCAAAATGAAATTAAAATACTATAAACTATTTTTTTATAACTTCTTCCTATTTCCATAAATATTTTTTTCATACTTGTTCTCCCTATATTTTGTAATAGTTACAATAGTCATTATAGTTATTTTAGTGACTATAGTCAAGTAAAGAACCATATACTATGCTAAAATTATAAAGTTTGCATAAAGGAGTTTGCTATGATTGAATATAGTCCTTTTTGGAATACATTAAAAAAATCAGACGAAACAACGTATACTTTAATTTATAAATATCATATTTCAAGTGCAACGATTGATAAATTGCGTAAAAATAAACCAGTAACAACTACTACACTCAATGATTTGTGTCAAATTCTAAATTGTAAATTGGAGGATATTGCGCAATATAAGCCTTCTTCAGGAGATCAATTTCTATAATAAAAGGGCATATCAAGATAAATCAATATCCTAATCCTAATATGCCCTTATTTTTTATGACCTGATATATTTGATTTATAATATATAAGTGGAAGTATCTATCAGCTTTCAGTATGTTAATGTAGAAAAATCATTCAAGACGATCAGCGTTTTTAGTTGCATTTCCACGACTTTTCCACTGTCAAATACCTCTCATGTGTACCCTTTAAGAGGGTATAATTGGCATTTCTTCCTGAATTTTTTTACCTCTTCTACATATTCATTACTTTTTCGAGTATCTCTTTCGCTTTTTCATTATTACCGATTAGATCGGCTTCGTATTCGAGATTTTTTTTGAACCTGACAAACTTTCGATTGCCCTTTTGTGGATTACTCTCCAGTTCTTTCAAAACTGATCGCACGTCTTCCACATCAAACAACAGAGGCGTTCCGTTCTGTTCCTGAACATACTTTCGAGCATCTCTGATAAAATTTGCTGTCCATTTATCTGAATTCTTCCGATGATAGTTCACTCGTTCAAGTAGTTCTTTGTGATTCCAACGTTTCCAACCATTATATTGATCCACAAAGTCTCGCTTGAAATTCTTTTTGAAAATTTTAACAACCTTTTCATCGGTCAATTCAATGACTCGATCGCTCCCAAAATTACATTTAGATGCTAGGATGCGTGCATCTTTGATCGTATATTCTATTCTCATAGCATCGCATTTTGGCATTTCAGACTCGTCAACTGCTCCCGTATCTCTTAATTGCTGTAACTTCGGATATATCTTGACCTGTGTACTCTTGTTATTTCCACAATATACTGTTTCTTTGGTAGATAAAGGTTCTCGTTCTTTATTTTTTAAATACTCTTCATATGTAGATTCTGCAAAATTTCTTACATAATGACTGCTGTAAACTCCTACTTTTATTCGTCTGTGTTGCTGTGTCCCTGTTGCATATCTTTCTGGCAGTATCCGTTCCATTAATGATAGGACTTGTCCATATTCGCAATATTTGTACTTGAGCCAAAATGTTGTGTTGAATTCAATGGTGTTTACTCGTAAATTTTGTAGTTCGGCATTGAAGTCAAGTCCATATTCACTTCTTAACGTTGCAAATATCTGATTAATCCTTTCTCTATATTCATCACATGTCATGTTTTGTAAATTATTTCCTGTTTCGTTTGTAAACACATTCAGCGTAGCAATGGCTGATGGTTCACCCGTGCTATTATTTAAAATACTTTTGATGTGTAGATTTCCAATTTCTTTGGTATCTACTTTGAGCTCCCCGATTCTTCGCCCATCTTTAAGCTTAATGCATGAATACTCATTTGGTATGTACCACATGTTTCCTTTCGTTTCTTCTTTTTTCTTTTCAAACAAATCATCATCAATCGTCAACAATGAAAAACCTGAAATTTGACTCTTGTCAATGCCTACACGTTCAATCAAGTTTTTCTGGTTAATTTGATTTTTTTGCAAATTAGATTCTCCTTTATAATGTGTTTTTTAAACTCAG
>CAVKUP010000046.1:0-8214 GCA_963659735.1 bacterium | reverse complement strand
TAAAAAATTATTTTTCACTATGATTTGTAATAATATTTGATATGTTAATTAATGTCAAATTGATATATATTTGTTGAAATTAATTATAAAAAAGTATATATTTGTATATAGGAGGAGTTATATTATGATATATCCATCAATAGATGATTTATTAAAAAAAGTTAAATCAAAATATTTGCTTGTTAATGTTGCTTCTAGAAGAGCACGTGAAATGACTGAAACAGATTATTTTCAAATGAAAGAAAGCGAATATAAATCTTCAAAAAACATTGGAAGAGCTTTAGAAGAAATTAATAAGGGTCTTATTCATATTAATGTTGAATTAGACGATACAAATATTTAAATAAGGTCATATTGATCTTGTTTTTTTATATTAATCTTCTGAAAATAAACTGAAAATATTGGATTTTAAATTATAAAGTACAATAAAAATAAGATAAAAAAAGGAAATTGTTAATTTATGTCGTATAATTATAATAGATACAAAAAAGGAACAGTACCCCCTGAAGGACTGTTCCAAATAAAAGAATAAAAAGGGGCTGGCTAGTTTACACTAGCGCCAATCCAATTAAAATTGAATTGGTACCTAATATAATATCAGGAAATTAAAATATGTCAATAGTTTTTACTAAAAAAATAAGAAATGGGGAATGAAAAGTTGAGATTAGAAGATATTAAAGGACTTGGTTTAACTACATGCAAATATTTAAATGAATTAGGTGTATATGATGTTAATGATTTAATTAATTATTATCCATTTAGGTATGAAATAATAAAGAACACTGATATTAATTCAATTAAGGATGGGGATAGTGTTGTTATTGGCGGAATTGTTCAAAATATTCCTAATGTTGTCCATTTTAATAAGAAGTTAAATAAAATGAATTTTCATTTAGATGTTGGCAATTTTGTTGTTAATGTTACTATATTTAATCGAGGATTTTTAAAAAGTAAATTAAATATTGGTAATGTGATTACTGTTATTGGAAAATATGATCAGAAGTACAATAATATTGTTGCGAGCGATATTAAATTTGGCCTTATTGAAAACACTTTAATTGAACCTGTTTATCATTCTTCTTTTAAAATTAGTAGTATGAAAATTTCTAAAATTATAAAATCTATTTTAAATGATGTGAATGTTTTAGATTATGTCCCAAATTCAATTAATAGAAAATATAATTTTATGGAAAAAAATAAGGCAATCAAAATTATTCATGATCCCAAAAATAAAGTAGAGCTTGAAGGTGCACTTAATAAATTAAAATATGAAGAATTATTTTTGTTTATGCTTAAAATTAACTTATTGAAGAAAAACAATGGTAAGCGTACTGGATTATCTAGAAAGGTTGATTTTTTAAAAATAGAAGAATTTGAAAAAAAATTGCCTTTTGAATTAACTTTTGATCAAATTAAAGCTATTAGAAGTATATATGATGATTTGATTGATAGTCGTTGTATGAATAGACTTTTGCAAGGTGATGTTGGTAGTGGTAAAACTATAGTTTGTTTTATTGGTTTATATATTAATTATTTGGGTGGTTATCAAGGTGCTTTAATGGCTCCAACGGAAATTTTAGCTATTCAACATTTTAATAATTTTGTTAAACTTTTCCCTGATTTAAATGTGGTGTTACTTACAGGTAAATTGAAAAAAAGCGAAAGGAATAAAGCTTTATCTTTGATTAAGAATGGTAAGGCCGATATAATTATTGGAACTCATGCATTAATTAGTGAAGATGTTGTTTATAATAATTTAGGATTTGTTATTACTGATGAGCAACATAGATTTGGTGTTGTCCAAAGAGGAAACTTGAAAAACAAAGGAATTACTCCTGATATTTTATATATGAGTGCGACACCAATTCCTAGGACTTATGCATTAACTTTATACGGTGATATGGATATATCAAGTATTAGAACATTACCTAGTGGTAGAAAGCCTGTTAAGACTATTTTGAAAAAGAATAGTGAAATAAAGGATGTTTTATATTTAATGCTTGATGAAATAAAGAAAAAACATCAAATTTATGTAATAGCACCTTTAATTGAACAAAGTGATAAAATTGACTTAGAAAATATTTATAAGTTGGAAGAAAAAATGAATAAAGCTTTTGGTAAAATATGCAATGTAGGTGTTTTGCACGGTAAAATGAGTGGTCAAGAAAAAGAACAAATTATGGAGGATTTTAAAAATAATAAAATTCAAATTTTAATAAGTACAACTGTAATTGAAGTGGGGGTTGATGTAAAAAATGCAACTATGATGGTTATTTTCGATAGTTATAGATTTGGTCTTTCTGCTTTGCACCAATTACGTGGTAGGGTAGGAAGAAATGAACTGGATAGTTATTGCATTTTAATTAGTGATAAAGAAACTAAAAGATTAAAAGTTTTAACTGCAACAAGTGATGGATTTAAAGTTAGTGAAGAAGATTTTAAATTAAGAGGTGGTGGTGATATATTTGGTATTCGTCAAAGTGGTGACATGAATTTTAAAATTGCTGATATTAAAAATGATTATGATATGCTTATAAAGACAAAGGAAGATAGTGATGAATTCATACGTAGTGAAGAGTTTAATAAGTATGAACATATAAAACAAGCTGTTATTAATTCTTCTAATTTAAATTGATGTGTAAAGTGTACATTAAACTATATTAAATTTATTGACTTTTAAATATGCTTAAATTATACTTTTAATACATAGGTATATTCGTTTTACCTATGCAGGTTTACTTTTTACGGTAAAATGTGAATTGTAACCTTAACCCCCTGAAGGACCTCGAAAGAGGTCCATTTTGTTTTATTGAGTTTAAAAAAATTTAGAATATGAACATAAATAATTAAATGAATTTGTATAAGTTTGATAAAGATTACTAATTTTGGTATCTAAGTTGTACTTTTGATTAAAATGCCACAGTCAATTGACTTTTGTGGCAAAATACTTTAAAATTATATCAAGAGGTGATTAAAATGATATTACTATATAAAGAACTTATTCAAAAATATGAAAGTGATTATAAAATAAAAAAGTTAATCCAAGAAGGAAAAATATTTAAAATTGAAAAAGGAATTTACAGTGATAAAAAGGATGTAAATTATTTAGAAATAATATCAAAAAAATATCCTAATGCAATATTTACTATGGATAGTGCATTTTATTACCATAATTTAACAGATGTTATTCCTGAAAAAGAATATCTTGCATTAAAAAGGGATAGTACTAAAATTAGTGATAGTAGAATTAAAGTTGTATATTATCAAGAAAAGTTTTTTGATATTGGGAAATCGACTTTAAATATAAATGGTGTGGAAGTTAAAATTTATGACAAAGAAAGAATGCTAATAGAATTAATAAGAAATAGAAATTCGATGGGTTTCGATTATTATAAAGAGATAATTGAAAATTATAGAGAAATTAAAGATACCCTTAATACAAAAAAAATAGCTGAATACATAAGTAATTTTTCAATAGAAAATCACTTGTATGATGTTATTATGAAAGAGGTGTTTTAATGAATATAAATACAATATTTAATAATTATTTAGCAAGTGGATATTCAAATTTAAATGCTATTTCGAAAACTTGCCAAGATATTATTTTATCTCAAATAAGCAATTCTAGCTTAAATAAAAATGTAACAATTAAGGGCGGAGTTGTAATGATGGCTATTTCTAAAGATATAAGAAGAGCAACACAAGATTTAGATATAGATTTTATAAGATATTCTTTAGATGATTCTGCAATAGAAGCATTTATAGAAAAGTTAAATGATAAAGACATTAAAATAAAAATTACTTCACCAATAAAAAGACTTCACCATCAGGATTATGATGGTAAGAGAGTTTTTATAGAAATATCTGATAATTTTGGTAATATATTTTCTACCAAATTAGATATAGGTGTACATAAAGATATTGATATAGACCAAGATGAATTATGTTTTGATTTAGGTACCCATTCTAATAATGTTATTTTACTTGCTAATTCAAAAGAACAAATATGTGTTGAAAAAATAAAGTCATTATTAAAATTTGGCATTACATCAACTAGATATAAAGACATTTTTGATATTTATTATTTGATAAATAAAAGTGATTTTGATAAGTACCGTTTTTTAACTTATTTAGATAAATTAATTTTTAAAAATGAATTAATTCAAGAAAATGATATAAATGAGTTACAAAATAGTTTAAAATTTACATTATCAAACAATAGATTTAAATCCATGGTTAATATGGCAAAAAATAATTGGCTAGAATTATCTATAGATGACACGATTAATTCAATTTTAGACTTTATATCTTCATTAGAACTAGTTGAGGCGTAATTTATGAATAATAGTGAAATATTAAATTTAATAAAAGCAAAAGAACTAGAAATAAAAAAATTACAATTAGAAGTAGAAGAATTAAAGAAACAACTTAATGAAATAACACCAAATTCATCTGAAGATACTTCGAATCGTGAAGATTCGGTTAAAATATTTATGAATTATTTTAAAGGAAGAAATGATGTATATCCTTATCTATCTATTGATAAAACTAATCCAAATATTAAATACTATATACCTGCATGTGCAAATGAATGGAAAAATGGTGTATGTAATAAAACAATGGGTAAAAAATGTAAAACCTGTCAATATAGGGAAAATAAACCAATATCGAAAGATACTATTTATAAGCATATGTATGGAAATCAGCCGATAGGTATTTATCCACTTTTAGAAAACGATACTTGCTTTTTTCTATCATTAGATTTTGATGATAAAGATTCAAAAAAAGATATTAAAAGTGATGTGCTAGCATTTGCAAGTATTTGTGATAAATATGAAGTACCTATTGCCATAGAACGTAGTAGATCTGGGAATGGAATACATATATGGATGTTTTTTGATGCTAATATAAAAGCGATAACTGCAAGAAAATTAGGTAGTTTGTTATTATCTAAAACTATGGAAATATCAAATATTTCTATTACATCTTTTGATAGTATGTTTCCAAATCAAGATACATTACCAAAAGGTGGATATGGTAATTTGATAGCGTTACCTTTTCAAAATGAACCGTCTAAATATGGAAATACATTATTTGTTGATAGAAATTTTATTTTAATAAAAAATCAAATACAATATTTAAGTTCTATACATAAATTAACTGAAATAGAAGTTTTTGAAAAAATAAAACAATTATCTAATGAAACTATTGATATTAGTCATGAAATAATTGATATGCAAAATGAATTAAAAGTAAAGAGTAAAAATAATATAGATTATCCTAAAAGTATTAATGTAATTTTAAGGGACATGGTATATATTGATAAAGCTAATCTTGATGGAGTAGTAAAAAATAGTTTTAGAAGACTTGCCACCTTTGCTAATCCTGAATTTTATAAAAAACAAAAATTAAGAATGTCAGTATATAATGTTCCTATGGTAATTGATTGTAGTAAAGAAGATGAAAAATATTTAAAATTGCCAAGAGGGACATATGATTATTTAGAGAGCCTATGTAATGTTAATAACATTGAAATTATTAGTAAAGATGAGAGATTTGTTGGAAATAAAATAGAAGTTAAATTTAATGGTAGTTTACAAAATGAACAACAAATAGCAATAGACAATTTATTAAAATATGATAATGGTATATTATGTGCTCCAACAGGATTCGGAAAAACGGTAATTGGTTGTAAACTTATAGAAGAAAGAAAAGTTAATACACTAATATTAGTAAATAAAATTCAATTACTAAATCAATGGAAAGATAGAATTAAAGAGTTTTTAGATGTAAAAGAAGTCGGTGAGATAAGTAGTAAGAAAAAGAATATTACTAATGTTATTGATGTTGCAAGTATAAAATCATTATGGAATAATGGAAATGTTTTAGATATTGCTAAAAACTATGGAATGATTATAATTGATGAATGTCATCATACTGCAGCATATACTTTTGAACAAGTAATTAACACTGGAAATGCTAAATATGTTTATGGAATATCAGCAACACCTGAAAGAGAAAATGGACATACGCCAATTATAAAAATGCAATGTGGTGATATTAGGTATAAAGTGGATAGTCTAAAGTTTAATAAAAAATTAAATATTCCGATGAAAGTAATTGTGAAGAAAAGCCATTTGAATTTTACAAATCAAAATATCGATAATTATGAATTAAATGAAATTAATGATTTGATAGCAAAAGATATTATACGCAGCGAAAAGATTATTAAAGATATTAAGAAGGAATATGATAACGGAAAAAATATATTAGTTTTAACAGAAAGATTAGAATTAATGAATTATATTTATGATAAATTATCAAAATATACAAATAATATTTTTAAATATTATGGTGGAATTGGTAAAAAAGTTCTTAAAAATTATATGGAATTAAATAATCAAATAAATGAAAATGAAGAGAATAAATTTATAGTAGCGACCGGCTCATATATTGGTGAAGGTTTTGATGATTCAAAACTTGATGTCTTATTTTTAACAATGCCTATTTCTGGTCAAACTAGAGTAACACAATATGCTGGAAGATTACATAGGCAGGATAGTAACAAAAAAGAGATATTAATTTATGATTATATAGATGATAATTTCTCAAAAACCCGTAATATGTTTTTGAAAAGGAAAAAAACATACGAGAAATTGGGTTATGAAATAGTTGAAGAAAATGAGCATTATAAATTTTAATATATAATACTTTTTTTAATTTCCCCGACTTTAGAAACACGACCGTTATTAATATAAAAGATGATTTAATAAAAAATGAGATTTATAATAATATTAATGAAGTTCTTAAATGCTATTTAGATAATAGTGAAAAGCAAAATTTTGAAGTGAATGATTTAGTATGGTTATTAGAAAATATAATATTACTGAAGAAAATATAGCTATGTTAATAGAAAAATGGGATGATTCTGCAACAGATTTAAACATATTCGTAAATAATGTTTTTTGTTTTAATTGTATAGTTAAGAATATTAAATTTAAAATGACTTACGAAAACATAAAGCTAATATTTGATTTCAATAATGAATTATTAAAAAATTAAGATAATTTAAGATATATACTTAATGGTGGTCATAAAATTGATAAGTCATATAAAGAAATAATAGAAATCATGAATGAAATTGGAATTATAAGTAGCATCAATAATAGTAGTGGAGATTATTTATATATTTATTTAAAACAATAACTGATATGTATTACTACCCATCAGCTACCCATCAAATTAATATAATTTTATCTATTTTAAGTTAAATTTTATTAAACTATATATGAATTATATGTCGATATTACGGGGATTTTAAACAATCCTCTTTTTTAATATAATAGCCCCCTGAAGGAGTCGAAAGGCTCCATTTTTGCTGTAATTAAAAGCTTTTAAGTTGTTTGATATATGTATTAAATGCCCAAATAGGTACCATTTTTAATTTAGTTTGTCTATAATATTAATTATTTCATTTAATTGATTTTTAAATAGATGGGAATAAGCATTCAACGTCTCATCTATTTTGGTGTGTCCTAAATACTTTGCTACAACATTTATAGTAGCGTCACTATTAATAAGCAGTGATGCACAACTATGTCTAAAATCGTGTATTCTAATTTGTTTAACTTCTGCTAACTTACAATCCTTGTTTTTCTATGTCTTAACTTTCCATTTGTAATTGGATCAGTATCTCCAAACAAATACCAGTCATCATTAAATCCATAATGTCTTTTAGAAACTTCATATAATACTTTCATATCTTCCATTAATACCTTTGGTATAGGAATATTTCTTATACTAGATTTTGTTTTAGGTGTTCTAAAAGCCTTCTTAATCAAGCGGTTGGGAAGTCTCTTAGAACACACAACCTAAAACTGAAGAAAAGAGCGCAAGCTATGAGAAAAAAACGAGAAAATCACAGCTCTGTACGAACAATTGAGTCGTGATGACTTTGGCAAAGATGATGACCAACAGCGTGAGAGCAATTCCATATCCAATCAAAAGGCAGTGCTGGAGGAAATCGCCGCACGACAGAGCTTTACAAACACGGTAGAATTGTTCATAAGATTTATGATATAATTTGAATACAAAAATTAAGCAACAAATCGGAATTGACAGAGGTAAAGGGAGGTGCATATGCTATGCCAGGTATACTTGTGGTTGAAGATGATGAAAATTTAAATCGTGGAATTACATTTTCACTGAAAAAAT
>CAVKUP010000045.1:0-8312 GCA_963659735.1 bacterium | reverse complement strand
TTAGTGTATACTAAAAGATTCGTAGATTAAGATATTCTACGAAATTTTTTTACAATAAATTTACAAAAAAGAATTACAAAAATGTAATTCAATTTTTATATAATTTGCATTTTATTAAAGTAGAAAACATTAAATCAAAGTTAGGTATTTGCAAGTTATCAATTGCTTCAGCTTTATTTGAATGCAATTTAATTTTTTCCAGTTTAAATTTTGCGACTACATCTAAAGTTGATTGAATATCTATTATATTTAAATTATCAATTATGTTTTCTTCATATGTTTTTAAATTGATTTTTATTAAGGTTGGTTTTTTAACAAATGTTTTAATTTGTAAAGAAGGTGTTTTTTTATTTTTTAAAGCACCAACTAGTTCTGATGATGATATTACTATAGGTTTTATATTTTCTTTTGATTTAATTTGCTTTACAACATTACTTTCTATTGGTTTGCTATCAAAGATGGTTTTATTATTTGTTTCAAGTAATGATGAGGCATAAATATTATTTAATGTTTCGTCTTTTTTAGTTGATTTTTCTATTGGTAAGGCTTCTTTTATTTCTTTATAATCATTAATTTCTATTGGTTTACTATCAAAGATAGTTTTATTATTTGTTTCCAGTAAAGATGAAGCATAGATATTATTTAATGTTTCATCTTTTTTAATAGGATTATTTTCAATTGTTTTTTGTGATGTAATTAATGATGAGGCAAATATATTATCCTTTGTATTATTTTTGGTATTTAATTTTATTGATTCTAATTTATCCACATCAAATTTAAATGGTTTTAATTTTGGTATACTTGTTTTACTTTTATCGGCTATATTGATATATCCATATTTAGAATTGTCAATTTCAATTGTTTTAATTTTAGCAGTTTTTTTATTTTTTTCTAATGTTTTAATTTCATTTTCTATTTTTTTATTTCTTCCATTAAGTATATCGGTTACTTTGTTAATTCCATTTATGATTAAAATTGATATTATTTGAAGGGTGAATGTGCCTATCAATAATTGCATTAAGGTTAAAACATCGCTATTGACATATAAGGCATTATCTTTATAAATATTAATATTTTTAGCTTTTACAATTGTTAATATAAGTACAAATAATAGTTGAACAAGGGCGAATGATGTTATATTGATTATTTTATTAATTTTATACATTTTTTTACTAAAGAAGCTTATTAAAGCAATTAATGAACAAGCTACTACAACAATAAATAGTGTAATAAAACTCGGAAAATATAAAACCATAAAAAGTCCATCCATTAGGTTATCAAATAATTTAAATATTAAGTCACCACCAATAATTAAAACAAATAAAATAACAATTGAATAAACGATGATAAAGGCTTTTTTACCGTGTTTTTTTTGTAATAACCAGATTATGATAGGAACTAATAGAATTATAATAAAAAGTGGGTGCTGAAGCATATTATTAAAAAATATTTGAAATTTATCTAATAGCGATAGTTGCTTCATGATACCCACCTCATTTCTATTTTATCATTTTATCTTAATTATTAATAGATTTTTTATTTATCTTTTGTTTTATTTTTATAATAAAATCTTTACCTAATATATCTGATATTGTGTTTGATTTATAGGCCACTATGAAGTATAGTATAACTCCAATTGAGCCATATATAATTATATAAATTATGGACATTCCTCTAGATGTTGAATAACATGGAATAAATAAATTTATAATGGATAGTCCTAAGATCATAATTAATGTACACATTACTGTTTTTATAAATGTTCTAATTGTTTTTAAATAATTGATATTTGTTATTTTTTTAATTTGTTTTAAAAGCCAGAATAATTCAAATGTATCAATAATTATGTTAAGGGTTATTGTGGCATAATATGCTTCTAATCCTAATAAATTAAATAAATGCATCGTTGGAATGTTTAATAATATTTTAGCAATTAAAGCACCTATTAGGGCTGTTATTGTTACTTTTGTGTTATTCATAGACTGATTAGTATTAACAGATACTGAACAAATGGCAAGTGGTATTTGTGATAAAATAAGCAAACTAAATATAGAACTATTTAGTTCATCATATCCATAAAATACAGTCCATACTGCTTTTGACATAAAGCTAATACCTACAGCTAATGGAATAATTACTAAAAATAAAGTTTGTAGTGCTTGCGTTATTTTAGAATTAACTTCATCATAATTTTTAACGGCATATGCAGATGCGATTGTTGGAATTAAGCTTGTAATAATTCCTGTCGATACAGCCATAACAATCATGTTAAGTTTTGAACCCCATGTTTCAATTACACTAACAACGTTTTCGCTGATGTTTGTTGTATATCCAAGACCTACTAGGCCTTTAACTACTGTAAATACGTCTACTAAAACAAAGATAGATTCTAGTAAAGATATAATCACAAAAGGAAGAGCATAAAATATAATTTTACGAATTAAGTCTTTTGTTGTGATGCTTTTTTCGGCATTTTTTATAGGTTCGTTACGTTTTAAATTTTTACTTTTTTTTATTTTATAAAATGCATAAAAATATGCGACTAAAGCGCCTACAGTGGCTCCGAATACAGACACACCAACGGCTGTGTTTAATGATAAATGGAATACTTTTAGAGTTAAAAAACTACCTGCTAATATTACAAAAACGCGAGCTAACTGCTCTAAAATATCAGCAACAGAAGATACTTGCATGATTTTATGACCTTGTAAATATCCTTTTGATACGCTTAAGAAAGGAACTACTAAAATGGCTGTAGATATAACTCTAATTACCATTGTAACATCTTCAGTTGTATTTCCTCCTTTAACGCCACCGATGATTAAATATGCGACAGTTGGAGCAAATATAAATAGTACTAAAAATGAAATAATACATAAAATGGAAATTATTTTAAGGCCTAATTTAAATGTTCTTTCTTTTGTATTATAGTAGCCCATTTCATTATATTCTGAAACTACTTTACTCATGGCAACTGGTATTCCAGAGGTTGCTAGATTTAAAAATACATTATATATAGAATATGCATAACTATATAAAGCACCACCTTGAGTTCCAATAATAGCATAAAATGGAATGACATATACTAGTCCAATGACTTTGCATATGACAATTCCAATTATTGAAATAGCAGCTCCAGCTAGAAAACTTGTTTTTTTCATAACAACACCTACCTATAAACAACTAAGGCTGAAAAACAATATATTTGTTCTTCGGAAATAAAAATTGCTGTAGAAAATTTTATATCAATAATTTCTGGATTTTCTTCTTTTATAAAATTATTAATAATATCTTCTAAGTCTTTTTCATGACTTTCATCAAAAACTTTTACCTTCATTATATCACCTTTATTAATATAACAAAAATAAATTATTTAAAATGTCAAATAAAGGCTAATGCCTTTATCTGTAACTGGTAAACCATACTCCTTGAGATGGTATATTTTTAAGCCAAGTTTTAGGATCTATTCTACCGCTATTACTAGTAGTAAGACCATTAAATAAATTTAGATGAACATGTCCTCCATAAGCACATGGATCGGTATATCCTCTACCACCAATTTGTCCTAAAACGGTTCCAGGGTTAACCCACTGACCTAAGCTTACACTTCTGTTTGTTAAATGCCAGTAAGAGGTAGTATAACCATAATCAGGATGATATACATAAATAATATGATTACCACATGTACTTGTGCTTCCATCTTTATAATTTACAACTTGACCGCTTGCAACTGGATATACATTAGATACTGAACCATTTGAGAAGTCGATACCAGTATGGAATTCACCTGTGCGCCATCCATAACCGCTGGTTACTTGACCACTTGTAAGAGGCATATATGTGCCATTATAATTAGCTGAACCACCAGAATTACCTTTAGATTGTTTTGCTATTCTGGCTTGACAAGAACTCATTGTTTCACTACCACTACATCCTAATGAAATTAAGTTGTTAATTAAACTAATTGTTTCTTTATATTCTTGATCTTGGGTAAGCATACCTTCACTTATTTTTTGAACTTCTTGATTTAATTTGGCTTCTAGGGTTGCTAGTTCTTGTTGTTTTTTAGTAAGTTCTGATTGTTTACTTGCAAGTTCTGTTTTTTTATTTTCTAATTCTTTCGCACTTTTATTATATTCACTTATTAGTGTTTCATTATAATTTCCTAATTGTTCAGCAACTGATATTCTATAAATAAAATCTGTGAAATCGGTTGCTCCAAAGATATATTCTAAATAATTATTTTCACCATCAGTGACTTGGACAAAACTCATAATATCTTTCATTTGTTCATTTTTTTTATCAATATCTTTTTGAATTTTTTCTATTTGATTTTGAACATTAGTAATCTCACTTTGAATACTTGAAATTTGACTTTCAACTTCTTGCTTTTGTTTAGTAGCTTCATTTTTTTCAGCTTCTGTTTCAGCTTTTTGACTTTTGGCTTTATTGTATGCATCTCTATTAGCTTGAGCTTCACTTTTTAATTCATTTAATGTTTTCTGAGCTGCATATCCAGTTGACAAAAACATACTACAAGTAACTAAAATAATTATAAATAAACACACTTTTTTCATTTCTACCACCTTATTCTTTTAAAATGTTTACTGATTTTTTATAATCTGGCATATAATATTCAACTGTATTCCAAAATTCTTTAGAATGATCAAAATGAACTAAATGAGAAAGTTCATGAATGATTACATAATCAATTTCATGAATACTATATTCAATTAATTTTGAATTTAGGGTAACTGACAGTTCTCTTTTGTTACATACACCCCATCTTGTTTTCATCGCCCTTATTTTTAATTTTGGAAATGGTATATCTTCATCAAATAAATTATAATTATATTCTAATCTTTCAGTAAAAATATGCTTAGTTTCTTTTTTTAACCATTTTTCTAATGATTTATCATCTTTTACATATATTTTATCTTCTGTTAATTCTATACTTTCAAATGGTACTTTTATTATATCATATTTTTTTCCTAAATAATAAAAAGCCTGACTTTTTTCTAGTTTTTTCTTAGCTTTTGACAATGCTTTATTTAGAAATTCTTTTTCATTATCTAAAATAGTTTTTATTTCTCGTTTTGTTGTTAAATAGTTTGTTGTTATATAAATTGTTAGATCTTCTTTTATTTTTATATATGTATTTTTATTGTTTTTTTTAACAACTAATACTTTGTATGTTTCACCATTTAATTTATAATCGAATGAGATTTCCATATAACCACCTACTACATTCTATCACATTTAAAGAAAGAAAAAAACTTCTTATGGAAGTTAATCAATTTTGGAGGTGCAGTGGGGACATTTAACAGCTTTTATATTAATTTCACTATAACAGTAAGGGCAAGTTTTAGTTAAAACATCTTTTTTATTATGATTTGTTTTGTCTTTTATTTTATTTATTGTTTTTACTAGGCAAAATAATACAAATGCCATTATAATAAAATTAATTAAAGCAGCAATAAATGCTGATATAAATCCAGCGATTTCTTGCCAATCATAGTACACATGAGCAGTTACTACTTTTAAAATTGGATTTATAAAATTATCTGTAAGAGATGTTACTAATTTTGAGAATGATGTACCAATTATTATTCCAACTGCCATATCCATCATGCTTCCTTTTAAAGCAAACTCTTTAAATTCATTTAAAAAATTTTTCATCTGATCACCTACATACATTTTAACAGAAAAATATAAATTCTAACAATTATTTACCGTGTGGATGATAATTTTGATAATCTTTTTGTAATTTTTCATTTGTAATATGCGTATAAATTTGAGTTGTTGAAATATCACTATGACCCAATAATTCTTGAATACTTCTTAAATCGGCTCCATATTTTAATAAGTGCGTTGCGAATGAATGTCTTAAGGTATGAGGCGAAAATTCTGTTTTTATTTCCTTTTCTTTAGCTATTTTTTTTAATATTTTAAAAAATCCTTGTCTTGTCATTTTATTACCATGATTATTTAAAAATAAGTAATTGTTTTCACCATGTTTAAATAATGGGGTTCTATGGTATAAAATATAATTATTAATAGCTTCGGTAGCATATTCATTTAATGGTATTATTCTTTCTTTGCTTCCTTTACCAAATATTCTAACTGTACAATTTTTAATATCTATATCATTAACAGTTAAATTTATGAGTTCACTTACTCTAAGTCCACTGCTATACATTATTTCTAACATAGCTTTATTTCTAAAATCAAAATCTGTTTTTAAATTTATATCAAGTAATTTATTTACTTCTTCTTCTGATAGTACTTTTGGAAGTGTTTTAGGTTGTTTTGGATTATTAATTAAGGTAAGTGGATTTGATTTTGTATATTTGTTTATTTGTAAAAATTTATAAAAGCTTTTTAATGTGCTTATTGTTCTTGATACGCTTAAGCTGCTTTCTTTTTTTGATAAGTCTTGTATATATTTTTGGATATCTTCTTTATTAACTTTATCATAATCTTTTTTAATATAATTTGTGAATTTTTTTAAATCTAAAGAATATGAACTAATAGTGTTTTCACTATATTTTTTTTCAAATCTTAGGTAATCTATAAACTCATCTATCATATTATCACCTACTTTAATTTTATAGCAAATTTTATTTATTTACAAGTTTTTTAATGTGTTTTATAATGGTTATAAAGGAATGTGATATTATGAGACCACTTGCGGATATGATAAGACCAAATAAATTAGAAGATGTAGCAGGTCAAAGACATCTAATTGGAAAAGGTATGGTTTTATATAATTTAATTAAACATGGTAAAATATTTTCCATGGTTTTATATGGCCCTTGCGGGACTGGTAAGACTACTTTAGCTTACACTATTGTTAATGAAATGAATTTAAATTTTGAATTTTTAAATGCAACTATTAATAGTAAAAAAGATATTGATGATGTTATTTTAAAAGCTAAAGAAAATGATGGTATTGTACTTATTATGGATGAGATACATAGATTAAATAAAGATAAGCAAGATTTGCTTTTACCTTATTTAGAAAATGGTTTAATTACTTTAATTGGTCTTACTACAGCTAATCCATATCATTCTATTAATCCGGCTATTAGAAGTAGATGTCAGCTTTTTGAAGTTAAACCTCTTAATGATGAAGATATTGCCTTAGCTTTAAAAAAAGGATGTGAAAATTTAGATAATATTAATATTGATGATGAGGCAATTAATTATATTGCTTTTATGTCTGGTGGTGATTTGAGATACGCTTATAATTTATTAGAGGTAGCATATTATGCTTCTGATGATTTTAAAATTGATATAGATAGCATTAAAAAAATTAATGGTAGGCCAAGTTTATATATTGATAAAAATGATGATGGATATTATGATGTAATAAGTGCTTTTCAAAAGTCTATTAGAGGTAGTGATGTTAATGCGGCACTTCATTATTTAGCTAGACTGATAGTAGCTGAAGATTTAGATATTATTTTTAGAAGATTATCTGTTATTGCCTATGAAGATATTGGACTTGCTAATCCTGCTATTGGACCTAGATTAGAAGCTGCAATTAAAGCAGCTGAGAGAGTTGGACTACCGGAAGCTAGAATTCCACTTGGTGAAATAGTTATTGATATGGCTTTATCTCCTAAGTCAAATAGTGCTCATGTAGCTTTAGATATGGCAATAAATGATGTTAAAATGGGACATGTTGGTAAAGTTCCTGATCATTTAAAAACACATAGTAAAGATTACAAATATCCTCATAATTTTAAGGGTAGTTATGTTAAACAACAGTATTTACCTGATGAAATTGTTAATAAAAAGTATTATAATCCAAAATTAACTAGTAGGTATGAAATTAATTTAAAAAACATTTATGACCACATTAATAGGTTATAAATGTTTTATTTTAATATAAATAATTCTAAAGCTAAATCTTTATTTAATTTTCCTGTTTTAATTCCGATGTCAATATCTGCTAGATCATTTAAATATTTAAGCAATATTTGGGAAGAATAATTTCTACCATTTTGAATTGCTAATTTAACTCTATAAGGATGCACTTTTAAAATTGTTGCAATATCTTTTTCAGTATATCCTTTTTTTAATAATTCTTTTGATTGATACATAAGCCTAAATTGGTTAGCTAATATAATAATTACTTTTAAAGGTTCTTCATTTATTTTAAGCATTTCATTATATATTTCTAAAGCATTTTCTTTATCTTTTTTTACTATTGAATCAATTAATTTAAATATATCAACATCAACTTTTTTAACTGTTAAATTTAATATATCTTCTTTTGTTATTATTTTATCTTCATCTTTATATAT
>CAVKUP010000044.1:0-8731 GCA_963659735.1 bacterium | reverse complement strand
AATAACAGTTTTATCAATTATCATTTCATTATATATTTCTTACGATACTTTGAAAAAAACAAAAAATGAAGACAGAATTTTTAATGATAACATGTCTAACAATTTACTTAAATTAAATAGAATTATTGGAATAATTTTAGCAATTTGTTTTTTAACAATCAATATATATGATAAAAATATTAAAAAAAAATATAACAAAAATTTAAAAGATGCAGATATTCAAATATTAGCAGCTGTATTAACATTGTGTGCAGCTTTACTAGTTTTAAGTGTTTCTGATAAAGATAATCTTACTGGTGAGGAAAATCCAGAAATATAAAAAGAAGCTACTTAGCTTCTTCTGTTACTCTTGTTTCTCTAATAACAACTACTTTAATTGTTCCTGGATATTGAAGATTTTCTTCAATTTTATTTTTTATTTCTCTAGCTACTTTAACACTTGTCAAATCATCAATTTCTTCTGGTTTAACAATAACTCTAAGTTCTCTACCAGCTTGAACAGCATAAGTCTTTTCAACGCCTTCTGTATCATTTCCTAATTTTTCTAAATCAGTTAATCTTTTAATATAATTTTCTAATGAATCATTTCTAGCACCAGGTCTTGATGCAGATAGACTATCAGAAATTGCAACTAAAACACTTATAATATTGGTTGCATCTGTATCCCCATGATGTGATTCAATAGCGTTAATAACAACATCACTTTCGCCATATTTTCGAGCCAATGATGCCCCTAACTCTACATGACTTCCTTCAACTTCATGGTCAATCGCTTTTCCAATATCATGGAATAAACCAGCACGTTTAGCTAAAGTTTCATTTTCACCCAATTCACCAGCTAAAAGTCCAGCTAAATTAGCAACTTCCATCGAATGTTTCAAAGCATTTTGTCCATAACTTGTTCTAAATTGGAGTTTTCCTAATATTTCAACTAATTCTGGATCCACTTTAGTAATTCCTAGTTCAAATAAAGCATTATTACCTATTTCAATTAAATTTGCCTGCATTTCTTTAGCTGTCTTATCATAAACCTCTTCGATTCTACTAGGATGAATTCTTCCATCTTTAATTAATGTTTCCAAAGTTATTCTTGCAATTTCTCTTCTGAAAGGATCAAAACTAGAAAGTACTATAGCCTCTGGAGTATCATCAATTATTAAATCAACTCCAGTTACAGCTTCTATTGTTCTTATATTTCTACCTTCTCTACCTATTATTCTACCTTTCATTTCATCATTAGGTAAAGTAACCACTGTAACAGTCTGTTCACTAACTACATCGGCAGAATATCTTTGCATAGTTGAAACTAATAATTCTTTTGATTTTTTATCAGCTTCTAATTTAGCTTCAGCTTCCCTATCTTTTATATATGATGTTACTTCTAAGTTCATCATATCTTCTACCTTTTTCATTATAACTTTTTTTGCTTGTTCCTTAGAATATCCAGCAATTTTTTCTAGTTGCTTTAGTTGTTCATTTTTTGCCTCTTCTAGTTCCATTTGCTTTTCTTGAATTTCTTTTTGTTTTAGACTTAAGTTGTTTTCTTTGTCTTCTAATAGTTGCTCACGATTCTGCAATGTTTGATCGCGTCTATCTATGCTTTCTTCACGAGCCAAAAGACGTTCTTCAGATTCTTTTATTTCCTGCTTTTTTTCCTTTGTTTCTTTATCTAATTCAACTTTTAATCTATGATTTTCTTCTTTTGCTTCCAATATACTATCTCTTTTTAATTTGTTTGCTTCTTTTTTAGCTTCTTCCAATAAATCCTGCGATTTTTTTGTCGCTGATAGTATTTTTAAAGAGTTTAAGATTACCATTAAGATAATACCTACAAAAAGACCAATTAAAATTAGCAATATGGAGAAAATAAGATTATTCATGCATTTACCTCCATATGGGAAATCAATTCCCTAACTCTATTGTATAGATAATAAACATATAAGTCAAGAAAAAATATTCCACATAAAAAGCGAAAAAATATTCGCTTATATTCGCTTAATTTATTGATATTACTTTTACTTGATATTCTCCATTTGGACTTGCAACAGTAACCGTATCTCCAGCTTTTGCCCCCATAATTGCTTTAGCAATTGGAGATTCATTAGATATTTTATTTGAAAATGGATCAGCTTCTTTAATACCAACTATTGTATATGTATCTTTATCACCATCTTCTATATATTCTAATTCAACTGTATTACCAACTGAAACTTTATCTGTTTTGACATTTTTAATTATAATTGCTTTTTCAATTTGCTTTTCTAATGTAGTAATACGATTTTCAGTTTCTGATTGTTCATTTCTTGCAGCATCGTATTCTGCATTTTCACTTAAATCACCTAAGGCTCTAGCTTCTTTTAAAGCTTCAATAACTGCCGGTCTTTTTTTCATCTTTAAATATTCTAGTTCTTTTTTCATGTCAGCTAAACCTTGTTCAGTTACATAAACTTCGTTGTCTGTCATTTTTTCACCTCAGCTCTCTTTATCACTTCACAAAATATTACTACATATTTTACCCTTTGTCAACAGTTTTCATCATATCATTTTTACTAACTTTTATGGCTGATTTTAGATATACGATTTGTTTAGGATGCCTTACTATTTCTATAGGATTTTTATCTTCATCATATATAGAATCTACCTTAAATTTAAAGGAATTATAAGGTCCAAATATTTCTACCTCATCACCTTTTTTAAAATAATTTCTTTGCTGAAGTTTTATTAATTTTTCTTCTTCATCATAATCCAAAACTAACCCTAAAAAATCTTGATTAGTAATCTCCTGCCGGCCATTATAATATTGAACATCTTTTCCATAATTGCCATCAAAAAACTGTGTAATAGAATCTCTATTTGCTACTTTTCTTAATGTCTTTTCATATTTTAAATTATATTCATAATTATCCTTATTATTACAATAATCATCAATTAATTTTCTATATACTTTAATAACTGTTGCTATATAATATATTGACCTCATTCTTCCTTCTATTTTTAAACTATCTACATTTAAATCAACTAAATCTGGAATATGCCTTGCCATAGATAAATCTTTAGTACAAAATGTAAATGGCTTATCCCCTTTTAAATGATTTTTATCATCATATAAATCAAAATCCCATCTACATATTTGACTGCAGCCGCCTCTGTTAGAATCTCTATTTGTTAAAAAATTTGAAAGTACACATCTGCCACTAAATGATGCACACATCGCCCCATGAATAAATGTTTCAAGTTCGATATCTACATTTTCTTTTATATCTTTAATATCCTCCTTTGTACATTCCCGAGCTAATACAATTCTTTTCACACCTTCATTTTTCCAAAACTCAACTGCTTCTTTATTTAAAGTTGAAGCTTGTGTTGAAAGATGTACATCTAAATTAGTATTTTTCACAAACTCCAAAATAGCAGGATCACTAATAATTATAGCATCAACGCCTATTTCATCTAATTTTAAAATATATTTTTTCACTTTTTCATATTCTTTATTATGCATAGAAATATTAACCGTCACATATACTTTTTTATTTAAATTATGAGCATATATAACTCCTTTTTCTATTTCATCTATTTTAAAATTATCAGCATTAGCTCTTAAATTAAATGTCCCACCAATATAAACAGCGTCTGCTCCATATAAAAGAGCAATTTTTAATCTTTCTAAATCTCCTGCTGGAGCTAATAATTCTGGTTTTTTCATATTACTTCACCTTATATATTGTTTCTTGATATAGAAAACCTGTTTCTATTTTAAATTTATTATGCACATTTTTATTATAATTTTCTAATACTTCACAAAAATCTTTTTCATCTATTAAATTACTATTAAAGACTAAATAATCTATATTTTCAAAATCTTCACAAACCGCATTTAAAATATAATTAGAATACACTGTCGTACCTAAATTTGTATCCAATATATGATATGATTTGCCTTCTTTAAATATTGTGTTTTGTTTGTTATTTTTAAGACTAAATGTTTCTACATAATTATCTACTAAATGTCTTTTAGATGTAAACATTGGAATATATCCAAAAATATTTACAAATAATCTTGAAGAAGTATTTCTTCTTATTTCTTCAATTTCTCTTTTTGTAAGTTCTGAAGATATATAAGCATACCTAACACCTTTTTTATTCCAATAATTTACTGTTCCATAATTAGTAACTAAATGTTCTTGCGACCATACTAATGGCGTTTTTAAATTTAATTTGCTTTTTAAATTTACTAAAGAAATATCATAAAAAATAATACCATTAATATTTAATCTTTCTATTTGTTCTAACACTTGTTTTAATTTATCTATTTCATCATTTTGAATATTTTTATTTAAAATAACAAATATTTCTTTATTCAATTCTTTTAATTTTATTACATCTTCAATATCAAAAAAATTTGTATAATTAATACTTAAATCTTTTAACGGCAAAAGATACGCATCAACATAATCTTTTATATCATATGCCTGATTTATACTAGATAATACTGTGGCTATTTTATTCATATTTTTCCTCCGATAACTAATTATATCATCTTATTTCATTTTTTAAAATAATTATTTTTATGCAAATTAAAAGGTCCTATTTAGAACCATTTTTAATTTCATCATAAAAATTAACTAAACTTACATAGATATAAGGTATTAACCAGAAATATAAAATGCCAAATGTAAAAACACCTAAAATTATCCAACCTATAAAACTTAAACATAACATAATATAATCAATTTTATGACCATCCATCATATCCATACTTTTTTCAAATATTTCCTTTAGTGGCATTTCCTCATTATCGTATAAAATTAAATAGCCTTGGGAAAAATAAAGCATAATTATAATCCAAAATGCAGCAATTACAATACTTAATATAATTCCAATAACTATCATAAATGATGATAATAAAACATTTAATTCAGCTTGATATGAAAGAAAAACACTTAGTGAATTTACTGCTGTATATTCTAACAAACCACAAATAACATTTATAAATAAGAATACTATTGTTAATGCAGTACATCTCCAAAATAAATCTGTTCTTGAAAATAATTCTTCAACTTTAGCTTTCTTTCCACGAGCCACTTTTATAATTATTTGAAGAAATCCCATATAAATTAAACCAGTAACTATTAATTGTAAAAAAACACTCATTGCAGATTCTTTTATAATATTTGCTACTACAAAACATATAGAATTAAATATCATATATATTAAAAACGCTAAAATAATAGTTAGATAATTTCCTTTTAAATTTTTTCTAGCTTTAGCTTTTATTTTTTTTATATTCATTTTATTCCCCTTTTCTTTTACTAACGGCAATTCCATCACCTATTTCATAAAAAGTTGTAATATATGATTCATTTTCTTTTAAAAATTCCTTATACAAATTTATTTTTTTAACAAGAGCTCTTAAATTTTTACTTTTAATTTCTTCTGGATGATTAGTTAAGCCATGAAAATTTAAATTATCGGTTATAATAATTCCATTATTATTTAAATTGTTTTTATATTTTTCAAAAAATTTAATATATTGAGCCTTTGCTGCATCTATAAAAATTAAATCATATTTACCTTTTATTTCTGCTTGCAGTGCATCACTATATATTAATGATATTTGTGAATTCAAATTATATTCCTGAACATTTTTTACTGCTTCATTATACATTTTTAAATTTCTTTCAATGGATGTAATTTTTATTTCATTATTAATTTTAGCCATATTAATAGCTGAATAACCAATAGCCGTACCAATTTCTAAAATTGTTTTTACATTGTTTTGCTTAATTATTTTAATCAAAAAATTTAAACCATCTTTTTGAATAATTGGAACATTTTCTTTTCTAGCATATTCTTCTAATTCAGTTAAGCTGCCCATATACCCTCTTTTTTAAGCTTTGCAATTATTTGCGCATGTTCAGTGCTTGATTTCGTAAAATAAACTTTCTTATTGGTATCAGCTACAAAATAATAATAATCACTAGTTGTTGGATTAATAGCTGCTTTTATAGAACTTATACTTGGATTATCTATTGGTCCTACTGGAAGTCCAATCATTGTAGAACACCTAGTATTATAACCATTACAACTATTTAAATCAGTCTTAGTTAATGTATCTGTTAATAATTTTTTAGAAGCATAATATGTTGTAACATCACAACCTAATGTCCATCCTTTATTAAGTCTATTATAAAGTACTCCAGCAACTAAAGCTCTGTCTGAATCTGTAACTGCCTCAAGTTCTACTATTGAAGCAAGAGTTAAAATTTGATGAACATTATATTTTCCATTTGTTAAATTTTCTTTATATGGAGTTAATTTATTTGATGTATTATCAAGTATTTTACGAACTATGCCATCTATTGTTAGTTCTTTTTCTTCAAAGTGATATGTATCAGGAAACATATAACCTTCTAAAGGGTAATATATTTCATCATTATAAATACTATCCGTTAAGAACCAATAATCATTTTGTAATTCTTTTAAATAATTTACATCAGCTATTTTATTTATAAAATCATTTTGTTTTATATTTGTTTTTTCTTCGACAATTTTTGCCATTTGTTTAATAGTTAAACCCTCTCTAAAGGTTAATTTTATTGTACTATCTTTTTGATTGTTTTTATCACTTAAAACTTTAACAATTTCTGGAACACTCATAGCTTCATTTAAATCATATTTACCACTAATTAAACCAGATGGTTTTGCAACTTTTAAATATAATTTATAAAATAATTCTGAGCGGATTAAATTGTTTTCTTTTAATTTACTTGCAATCGTGAAATAATTATCTCCTTTGTCCACAGTAATTGTTTTTGTATCAGTATTTGTACTTATGGCACTTGTTTGATATTTATATATACCTATTAAAATTAATACTAATACAATTACTAGGAGCACTAAAAAGAGTAAGAATTTACTTAGTGAAAACTTACGAACTTTTTTCAAAGTAAAAACCTACTCTGCAGAACTAGCTGATTCCATTTGAGATTGCATTTCATTTAAGATAGTTTCGATTATTTTCCATTCTTTATCTGTTTCGATTGGTTTTAGTGGTAAAGCTGCAAATTCATTATCCTCATCTGTTTTTAAATCAGATGGTTCATAAATTGAAGCATACACTCTAGTATTTCCTTCATCATCTATTGAATGATCTGTATACACAATATAATTTTTCTTAGTCTCAGGTGATTCAAATAAGAATAATGCCTCACAATCTAATTGTCTTCCTTCATCATCAATCGCTTTAAATTTAATATTTACATCATTATTTTCTACCATTTTATCATTCCTTTCTTCTATCTAGGTATGTTTGCAAAATAATATTAGCAGCTAAGCTGTCTATTTTTTGTTTTCTTTTTTTTCTAGACATATCAGCTTTTATCATGTAACCACTAGCTTCTTTTGTTGATAATCTTTCATCCTGCATTTCAACAGGAATGTGAAAAAAATCTTCTAATTTTTTTTTAAATTCTAATGTTGTTAATGCTCGCGGGCCTACTGTACCATTCATATTTTTAGGAAAACCTAAAACAAATAATTCAATAGATTCTTTTTGTATAATGGGTACCAATTCATTTATAGCTGCATCATAGTCATCATCTTTAAAACGAATGGTCCCATATGTTGTGGCAATGGTTTTTGTTGTATCGGAAATTGAGATTCCAAGCGTTCTTGTACCTAAATCTAATCCTAAATATTTCACCTAACCACCCTCTGCTAATATACCTTAATTGTAACATTTATTTTGAATTTTGTATAGTATTAATTTATCTATTTTGCTATAATTAATATTGGTGATAGATATGCATTATAAACGTCGTTTGAAAAAAAACGTTATTATTGTCTTTATTATAATTATTCTTCTTATTATTGGTACAATCGTTGGTATTAATTTATATAAATACTATACTAGTTATGAATACAAATTGGATAAAGTTGGATATAGTGAAAAAGAAATTAATCAAATTTTAAAACTTGATAAAAAATATATTGAATATGCAATCAATAACAAATATGAAGATGATTTTATACCACTTCTTAAAGAAAAATGGTTTATTTGGAAAAATTATGATAAATATATAAAATATATTGATAAGGTATATAAAAATAAAAAAGTCGATTATAGTTCAGTTGTTTCTTTAGTAAATGTTGGAGCTAATAATAAAGAATATACCAATACTAAAATGGCCAATATGAAAAAAGGATATGCTATTTTGGTTAATAAATATACTTCCTTACCAGATAAATATGCCCCCGATGATATTGTTGAAATGAGCAATTGGTATGCCTATGCTGGAAACAGCATTAGAAAAGATGTTTATTCAGCATTTAAAGAGATGAGCAATGCTGCTAAAAACGATAAAATTACTTTGATTGTAAATTCTTCTTATAGAGATTATAATTCACAAAAAGAAATATATGATGAATATGAAGATAAAAAAGGACAAGATTATGCAGATAAGTATGCTGCCCGTCCAAATTATTCGGAACATCAAACTGGTCTTTCATTAGATATATTCACACCTGGAGCTAATATGAGTACATTTGAAAATACCGATGCCTTTAAATGGCTAAATGAAAATTGTTATAAATATGGATTTATTTTAAGATATCCAAAAGATAAAGAAACAATTACTGGTTATAACTATGAATCATGGCATTATAGATATATTGGAAAAGATTTAGCTTTAAAGGTTTACAAAAGTGGTTTAACATATGATGAATATTATGC
>CAVKUP010000043.1:0-9001 GCA_963659735.1 bacterium | reverse complement strand
GAAGCATTAGCTACTACAGTAATGCTATTGGTTGTTGATGTTGTAGAAACACTTAGTATAGGATCTGTTGCATCCCTTTTAACCGTTAGTGTACATGTTCCAACATTACCAGCTTTATCTTTAACAAATCCATAATATGTTTTAGAAGAAGAATCATAATTTAATGTTTTTTCAATTACACTATATTCTTCATTATTTGTCTCATTTAAACCTTTAGAGGCTACACCACTTTCATTATCGCTTGCAGTTAAACTTAATTTAACATCTGATGTATACCAATTATTATTTCCTAAAGTTCCTGATGCAGTTATTTTACAAGTTGGTTTTATAGTATCTGATACAGTAAAAGATTTAGAATCAGAAATATTTCCTGCTTTATCTTTTGTCCATACGTAATAAACGCCTGATGAATAATTATTAGTATATATTTTTTCTTCATTTGCATCAGATGATAAACTAGTCCAATTACTAGACTCACTTGGTTTAGTATCTGACGTACTAATATATATTCCATCAATTCCTGATATAGTATCTTTAACTGTAATTTCTACTTTTTGTTTTTCGCTAGACCAAGAGTCTAATTTAATATTTGTAATTAATGGATTTACACTATCTACATTTGTAATTTTATATGTATTTGATATTGCATCATTCCCACTCAATTGGGCGGTTAATGTAGATATTTTGTCAAATGTAAGTTTTGTCTGTCCACCTGAACCTGCACCATCGGAAATCCAATTCCCTTCATCTATTTTATATTTTGATTCATAATTTCCGTCAACTTTTGGATAAACAATAGTTACTGTTCTTTGTTTTACCCAGCTACTTCCAGAAGGACTTACAAGAAAGTTAATATATGGCGCAGATGACTGAGCACTACATTCTTTAGATTCTGTTATTTCAAAATCACTTGTACCTTGGCTATATATTGTTACTAAGACGGTTTTGTCAGAAATATCTTTATTTGTATTAACATCTTTTACAGGAGAAGTTAAATATCCTTTATCAATTAAGTCTTTAATCGGAACACAGTATTTTCCGCTTTTTCCTTGTGGAAAAATATCACTATTTTCATCTATATATTGTTGCACAGCGGTATTAATTACACCGTTACTCACACTTTCTGATGAATCTTTTTTTGCTGCTATTGAATTAATTATAGATGGAATTATTAAGATTAAAAGTAATGAAATTATCACTATTACGCCTAATAATTCTGCTAATGTAAATCCTTTTTTTTTCATAATCTCACCCACAATCATATAAATTATATTTGCATACCACTTTATATTATAAGTATAACATAAATTTTATTTTTTTAAGAAAAATTTAATAAGTTTAATAAAAAAAAATCGTAATTTTATACGATCTTTTTATTTATATAAATTCATAAGTGTATTCACATCGACATGCATAAGAAATAATACTAATGCACCTAATGATAAGAATGGTCCAAAAGGTATGACATGATCATGCTTTTTCCATAAGATTATTAGTGATATTGGAAGTCCAAAAAGAGAACCTACGAATATAGATAAAACTGCAATTGGATAAGATAAAACCATGCCAAATATAAACATTAGTTTAATATCTCCTCCACCCATTGACTCCTTTTTAAATATAAAATCGCCAAATTTTTTAATTAAAAACATTGTAATAAATGAAGCAATTCCATTTAACAAAGCATAAATTCCCGCATTAAATCCGTTGATGCATATTATTTCTATTAAAATAATGATTCCAAAGAAGATCAAAACTTCATCAGGTATTATCAAATAGTGATAATCACTTACGACAATAATAGTAATCATTGAAATAAATGTTAAAGCAATAATTAGTTTTAAATCAAGTCCATAAGAAAGGTATGCTAAAACGAAAAGAATACCAGTTAAAGCTTCAAATATGGGATAAAATAATGATATTTTTTGTTTACATTTTTTACATTTACCTTTTTGAAAAATATATGATAATATTGGAATTAATTCTAAAAATGATAATTTATGATTACAATTAGGGCAATGAGAAGAAGGATATACTATAGATTCACCTTTTGGTAATCTGTATCCTACTACATTGTAAAAGGAACCAAGGATAGTTCCTAAAATAAACAAATATGTACAAATAAATATTGACATAAACTTCACCTACTCTAAGCTTGAATTTGACTATACATTGAGAACATTGGAATAACTATTGAAAGGACAATTACACCAACCATAACAGTTAATATAATTATTAAAGCTGGCTCAACAAATGTTTTAATTCTGGTAACAGAATTTTTGTGCAAATCCTGATAATATATAGATACTTTCTGCATCATTTCTGATAGCTGTCCTGTTTTTTCACCAGTAACAATCATTTCATATGCTGGAATTGGAAAACACCATTTATCTTTAAATGCTAAAGAAATTGGTCTACCTTTTGCTATATTATTAATGGATTCAGATATCATTGATTTATATATTTCATTATTTGTAATTTTATTTAATATTTCCATACTATCAGTAATAAATACATTATGTGAAAGTAAGGAAGCAAATGTTTTGGTAAAATTAGTTACCTCATTATATATCATTACATCACCAAATACTGGCAAATGCATTAAAAACCACTGAATAATTCTTTTAAAAGTTTTTACATTTTTATATAAATAAATAAAAATTATTAAAATTACTACTATTGATATGGCAATATATATAATATATTTTTGTAAAAATTCACTTAAACCTAATACAAATAAGGTAATACCAGGAATTTTAGCATTATCCATTGAATTATATATTTCAATAAATTTAGGAACAACGTAAAGCATAATAAACGTTCCAACACCAATTGCAATTACAAAAATAATTGTTGGATACATCATTGCAGTAATCATTGCTTTTCTTGTTTCTTCCATCTCTGAAAAATATTCTTCCATATCATCTAATGTTTCAGGAAGTTCGCCAGTCATTTCAGCGGTTTTAACCATGTTAATTAAAATACTAGGAAAAGCATTATTTTGTTTTTCCATTGCTTCACTAAAACTTTTACCCGTAGATAAATCATAATTTAATGTTTTCAAAATACGTTTATATTTTTTGTTTTTAAATTGTTTTATCATAATTTTGACAGCCTGAGCAAGTGGAATACCTACCTTTAAATATGTAGAAACTTGGGCTAAAAAGAAAATTAAATCACTATTTTTAAATTTATCAGTAGACCCTCCACGGCTAGAATACATAGCGTTTATCCATTTATTTGTTTTAATACTATAAACAATATTGCCTTGGCTTTTTAAATAAGAATGGACTTCAACTTTAGAATAAGCAGAAAAATACGCTTTTTCAATTTTACCCTCTGGCGTTCTTATAATATATTCATACGTTTGTTTTTCTTTGCTTTTTTCTGCATCAGGTCCATCAAAATTAATTGTCATTTCTTCGGCATTTTCATATTTATCTTTTTTACCACCAATTTGGAAACTTAAAATGTTTTTTATTTTATCAGAAAAAGAAATAACATCATTACCAAAATCATCTAATTTTTCACCAGCAGTTTTTTTATCTAATAATGAACTGTCAGCAACGTAATCTCCTAATCTTTTTTGAGTTAATTTTTCATCTTGTTCATTTAGTTTTTTTCTATGTTTTTCTTCTTTTTCAAGTCTTTCTGTTTGTTTACTTTTATATTCAGCTAGTAAAACGTCAGTCTTTTTATAAGAGTTTTGTGTTTGTTTATTAATGTTTTTTTCTTTGTTTTCAAACAATCTTGCAATCATAGTGGGAAAAGCCATGATGCCTAAAAAAACGTATTTGAAAAAGCTTATAATTCCTTTAAATATAGCCAAAATGCCATAATAAACATATTTAAAAAACGAAAATATAACTCGCATTTGACACCTTCCTATTCTTTTAAACTAAAATAATTATAGCATATTATCATTTAAATTTAAACTTTTTTTATTTTAATTCATACAATATTTTAGAAGGAGGAATAAAGCATGAATTACTATAACCCATATTATTATGTTTTGCCGGCTAACAATGGTTTATTTGGAAATATTTTAAAAGGTGGTATTAATTGGAGTGGAATTTTAAATGGTACTCAAAGAACATTAAACTTAGTTAATCAAGCGATTCCCCTTGTAAAGCAGGCATCACCAATGATTAAAAATGCGAAAACAATGTTTAAAGTAATGAATGAATTTAAAAAAATTGATTCACTTAAAGAAAAAAATAATGAATTTAAAAAAATTGATTCACTTAAAGAAAAAAATAATGAATCAAAAAAAGAGACAGTTATATCAAATAACGGTCCGACATTTTTTATATAATTTACTAATTTGATGTTTTAACACTTCCATATTTTGCATATAAGATGGTATATTCTTTGCCATCAGAAACGTTTATTTCCTTATCAATAATATAATTTTTATTTAATAAAAACTTTTTTAAATCTAAAATATTAGTATGACTTGATAAAATTAAATCATTTGTAATATTATCACTTAAAATTTTTATTATGTTTCTTGTTCCCATACCACTAATAATTATTATTTCATCATTTAATTTAATATTTTTAAGTCCATCATTTTGAATTGATTTAATTTTAGCTTTATAAAATTCAGCATTTTTTTTAGCTGTCTGAACACAATGATTAGATTTATCAATAGCCAAACATTCACAATTTTTATATAAATTTAAATATATATCTAAATATGCATGATCACTACCAACATCAATAATACTACTATAAGGTTCTACCAAATCACTAATTGTTTTAAGTCTTTTAGATAATTTCATTTAATCTCCAAGATAATCTTTTAATTTTCTGCTTCTAGAAGGATGTCTTAATTTTCTTAATGCTTTTGCTTCAATTTGTCTTATACGTTCACGTGTTACTCCAAATAATTGACCAACTTCCTCCAAAGTTCTTGGGCGACCATCTTCAAGTCCAAATCTTAATCTTATAACTTTTTCTTCTCTTTCGGTTAAAGTAAGTAATACTTCAGATATTTCATCTTTTAAAAGTTCGTTTACGGCAAAATCTTCGGGACTCATATTAGTTTCATCTGGAATAAAATCGCCTAAATGGGAGTCATCTTCTTCGCCTATTGGAATTTCTAAACTAACAGGTTCTTGAGAAATTTTATATATTTCTCTTATTTTTTCTACTGTTGTTCCCATTTTTTTAGAAAGTTCTTCCTCTGTTGGTTCTCTATTTAATTCCAAAGTTAATTGTCTTTCAACACGTGCTAGTTTATTTATTGTTTCTACCATATGAACAGGAACACGTATTGTTCTGGCCTGATCGGCAATAGCTCTTGTTATTGCTTGTCTAATCCACCATGTAGCATATGTAGAAAATTTGTAACCTTTTGTTACGTCAAATTTTTCAACTGCTTTCATTAAACCAATATTTCCTTCTTGAATTAAATCCAAAAATAACATACCACGTCCAACATATCTTTTGGCAATTGAAACTACTAATCTTAAATTAGCTTCTGCTAGTGTAGCTTTTGCTTGCTCATCACCTTCAGCTATTCTATCTGCAAGTTCTAATTCTTCTTCTGTTGTTAACAATTTAATTTGTCCAATTTCTTTTAAATACATTCTAACAGGATCATTAATAGTTAAATCCTTTGTTAAAAGTTCAGTAGAAGAAGCTGAAGTATCATCATCTTCTTCGTTTTCTGATACAACATTAATGTTGTTTTCACTTAAAGCATTATAAAGTTCATCAAGTGAATCAGCGTCTAATTCTAAATTTTTTAATTTTTCAGCTAATTCTTCATATGTAATACTTCCTTTTTTCTTTCCTAATTCAATTAATTCTTTTTTTCTTTCTTCAAAAGTTTTCATTTCTCCAAACATTTTTACACTCCTTTTTTTAACTTAACAATTTTATCTGCTATCTTTACCTGCTGAATAGGATCAGTCAGTTCATTCATTTTTTTTGTCAATCTATTAATTTCTTCCTTAATATTATAATCCATTATAACATTAATATAGTCATCAATTTCTTCAATTTGATAATTTTCTTTATGATTTTCTTTATTTATTTTATTAATTGTGTTCATAATATCAGGATCACATTCGATATAATCAATAAAATCCGCTTCATTTATATAACCAAAATTTTTATAAAATGCACTTATTTCACGAGCTAACATACGATATTCTTTAGTCGGTATATATGTTACTTTTTTATCACACATTTTAATAACTTCAGGACTTTTTAACATGAAATATACAAGTGAGCTTTCAGCTTGTTGATATTTATTCATATTAATTATGGGTTGAACTATTTCATTTTGTTTTTTAGGAACATTAGTCAAATGACTTTTTATTAAATCCTCATCAACATTCATTTCACTTGCGACTTTTTTTATTGTTATACTTTTTAAAATATCATCATCAATTTTATTTAGTTCATTAATAACTTCGTTAATATATTTTGCTTGATCAACACTACTAGTTAAATTTTTACCATTTTTTAAATATGAAATTTTAAAATCCATCACGCTTATAGCATTATCAATTTTTCTTTGAAATGCTTCTTTACCATATTTTTTAATATATTCATCAGGGTCTAAATTATCTTCTAATCTAACAACCTTTGGTGTTATTCCTAACTTTAAAAGTTCATTTGAACATGACATTGTTGCTTTTGCTCCAGCTTCATCACCGTCAAAACAAAGTATAATTTCTTTTGCCATTTTTTTTATTAAATTGGCTTGAAATGTAGTAACAGCTGTTCCCATTGTAGCAACTACGTTTTTTATATCAACTGTATACGCCCTTATTACATCCATAAAGCCTTCCATAATAATAATTTGATTCTTTTGTCTAGCAATATTTTTAGCTCTGTGGTAATTATATAATGTTTCTCCTTTTTTAAATATTTCTGTTTCTCTTGTATTAAAATATTTAGAATTATCTTGTCTATTATAAATTCGGCCACTATATGCGATAGGATTGCCAGAAAGGTCATAAAGTGGAAACATTATTCTATCATAAAACAAATCATAAAACCCATTATCATTTTTACCAATAAGGCCACTTTTTAAAATATCAGTTTCGTTAAATTTCTTTTCAAAAATATTGGATAAAGTATTTTTTCTTAATGAAAGACCTATTTGGAATTCTTTAATAACATCATCATTAATATTTCTTTTTAAAAGATATTCTTTTGCTTCTTTTCCTTGCGAAGTATTTAAATTATTAATATAAATTTTCAAACTCAAATTATAAATATCATTTAATGAATTATTTGTTATTTTTTTTACGTTTTGATTAATATTGACATTAATGCCACCAATATCGGCGACTTTTTTTACAGCTTCTATAAATGAAACGTTTTCATAATCCATTATAAATTTAAATACATTTCCTGTCGCACCACATGAAAAACATTTATAAATTTGTTTTGATGAACTAACACTCATACTTGGATTAGTATCGTCATGGAAAGGACACACGCCAAAATAATTTTTTCCCTTTGGGGTTAAAGAAATATATGAGGATATTACATCTGCTATATCAACACTATTTCTAATTTCATTTATTTTTTCAAAATTAAGATTCATGTAATATACCCCTCCATATATTAATATACGATTTTTTTTGCCAATTTCCTTTTTTTTTTGAAAAAAAATTACATTTTTATGCATTTTTTTGTAAATTTAGCCATTTTTAGAGAAAAAATTGAGTATTTTCTTGTAATAATTCTTTTCTAAACTAATTTCTAAATAAGCTTGTTCTTTAGTACACAATGTATAAATTACTTCGCCTGGTATATATAAATTATAATTATCTTGCTTACTTAATCCAATTTTATTTTTTGTAATTATTTCTTCTATATATGGCTGGTTTTCATTGCCTATTTTAACTACTATATTATTTGTTTTAAATAATCTAGTTATTTTAAGGGAGATACTGGAGGATTTTCTTTTTGTTTTAATTAAATTAATTGGTATAATCGCATATTGTATATTCATATAACTACCTCCGCCATTGCTTAGATATTATAGCTATGTTTTATACTTTGTCAATTAAAATTTTTGTTTTTTTAAAATAAAAGGCCTAGTTCTACTAGGCAATCTATATAAAACGCTAATGCATTAGCGGGCAAAAAAGCTTTTTAAGTTTTAAAAGGGGGTGATATAATCGCTTATTAATAGTATATCCAATTAAATGAAATTATATGCGAATTGAAAAACGTTTTTCAATAATAATATATTCTTCTTTATTTTTTTAGTATATATAATAAAACTATTATTCTAAACATTTTGTAATTTTATGATTATTTAAATTGATTTTTATACTTCCGTCAAGATCTGTTCTGTAGATTTTGCTGTTTTTTAAAATATCTAATGTTTCTTTTTTAGGATGTCCATACATATTGTTTTTGCCAACGCTAATTAAGCTATATTTAGGATTAATACTTTCTATAAATTCTTCACTAGAAGATGTTTTTGAACCGTGATGACCTACTTTAAGAAAATCAATATTAGTTAAATTATATTTCTTTAATATATCATATTCTTTTTCTTTACTAGCATCACCCATAAATAAATATTTATAATTATTATAATTTAAATATATAACGCTGCTATTATCATTTTCATTATTGTAAATTTTAGTATTTAAAAAATATAATGTGTTTTTACCTAAATTCAATTGTTCAGCACACGAAAAGTTTTTTGTTTTTTTACTTATTTTATTTTCCAAGTTATTATAAGGGCCACAATTAAAGATTACATTTTCAACTTTAATTTTTTTTATTAAATTATTTGCCTCACCCATGTGATCATAATCGCCATGCGTAATAATAAGATAATTTATTTTATCTATTCCTTCTGATTTTAAATAAGGATATGTTACATTTTCTGTAATGTTATATGTACTAAAGGTTAATCCTCCTGTATCAATTAAGATGTTTTTATTATTGAACTTAATTAATATACTATCACCTTGCCCTACGTCTAAAACAGTTATAAAGGAAGACGGAATAATAT
>CAVKUP010000042.1:0-9652 GCA_963659735.1 bacterium | reverse complement strand
CCCATGAAAGTCCTGCTTGAAATGACTCTAAAATTAACATTTCAAATAAATAATTATCATCAAAATTGGGCATTCCCCATTCCTTATCGTGATAATCAACATATAAATTATTATTTAAATTACACCATTTACATCTTTGCATATTTTTCATCCTTCTGTGTTTAAAGTATTAATTTTAATATCTTGATTATACATCTTAACAATATTACTATATTTTTCATATAATCTTTGATATTCACTATTATAAGATGAATTCATCTGACTAAAAGGAATAACCCTAAATTCATACCATTTAGTAGATGATTTTTTATAATAATTATATAAAAGTTCATTATTTAAATTATCTAATTTAATTGATGATTTACCATTTTTTTCTGTTTTAATAATATCAACTGAACTCATAAGTTCAACAAGAGCACTATAATCACTATTAGTACTTTGAGCAGATATAAAATTACCTAACGAATAAATTACTAATGTATTATTTATATAAGTTATAGGTTCAACCACATGAGGATGAGTTCCTATAATAATATCAACACCTAATTTAGATAAATATTCAGCTTGTCTTTTTTGCTTTTCTGTTGGTTCTAATTTATATTCATCTCCCCAGTGCATTGAAACAATTAATAAATCAACCTTATCTCTTACTTTTTCAATATCACTTTTAGCTTTCTCATCACTATATATATTTACTAAATATTCTTTCCCTTCAGGAACTTTAATACCATTAGTACCATAAGTATAAGCTAGTAAGGTATATTTTATATCATTCTTTTCTTTTATTTTTATCTCACTAGCATCTGAAGAAGAGCAGTAACTTCCAGCCCATAAAATATCTTTATGTTTAGACCAATATTCGCAAGAATGAGTTACACCATTTATGCCTCTATCTAATGTGTGATTATTAGCAAGTGAAACTAAATTAAATCCCATATCTAACATTGAATCACCAAACTCTTGTGGTGAGTTAAAAGTAGGATAATCAGAAAGTCCAATTTCGCTACCACCTAAAATACTTTCTTGATTATAAAAAGCTAAATCATAATTTTTAACAATTGGTTTTATATATTGTAATTGCTGAGAAAAATCATAAACACCATTTTGATAAGCATCTTTGTATACCGAACTATGAAGTAGTCCGTCACCTACCATAACAAGTGATAACTTGCTTTCTTTTATTTCATCTTTTTTAATAGTTTTTTTACTACTCTTATATACCACTTTATCTTTATGATTAATTAAACAGCTACCACATATAAATATAAAAATAAAGAAAATCAAAATAAATAATAGCCTAATTTTTTTTCTTCTTTTATAAAATTTTTTATACTGCTTTCTATTCATTACAGCTGCCACCCAGTGAACTTACATAATTTTTAAGTACTGCCTTTCCTTCTTCATTTGTTTTACTACCAGTAAAATAAGTACCATTTAACTCATCAATTTCTAATCTACTTATACTTTTTCCATCCAAAGTATAAGAACTTACAATACCATCTTTCAAAGTAAAAATAGCTTTTTTACCATTAACTGTACACTCCATATTCTCACCCTTTGAACAGCCTGATAAAACAAGTAAACTCATAATTAAAAATAATTTTTTCATAACCATTCTCCTTAAAAAAATTATATCCTTTTTTTTACTATTTGACAATCAAAATTTAGTAATATATAACACAAGATGTTTTAAAAAAATATTTTACATGTTTTTAATATATTTAAATAGACATTATACAAATTGAAAAACAAATGCAAAAAGACGAAATAATTCGCCTTTTTAATTGCTTAAAGTAACTCTAATGGTATTATCACCAACTAAATCACCTTCTTTAATACTTTGAGCAACAACATACCCATAACCTTCTAATTCATATTTATATCCTAAAGTTTTCATAAGATAAATAACTTCACTTCTAGTATAACCAATAATATTAGGCATTTTTCCTTCATCGCCATTAGTAATCAAAAATACTCTGTCATATGAAAGAACAGTATCACCTTTATTTGGATATTGATTTATAATTTTATCACCATTACCTATAACAGTAACTTTAATATTATTATCTTCCATAATTTTCTTAACATCACTTGTTTTTTTATTAATATATGATTCTAATTTTAAAGAAGAAACACTACTAGAATTATTATTAACACTAAACATATTTTTATACTTAGCAATATTTTTCATTAAATTATTAATCGAATTACTAAGAACCTTAGAAGTTCCTACATTAGGTTTCTTAACAGCCGCATATATAATAATTTCAGGATTATCCTTAGGATACATACCAGCGAACGAATAAATATAATCATTAGAACCGTGCAAATAACCGCCAGTCTTAGAATTATAAATCTGTGAAGTACCAGTTTTACCAATAACATCAAAACCATCAATACGATAAGCCTTTCCTGTAGTAGCACCATCCTCATTGTTTACAACATTAAACATTAAATCTTTTATCTTACTTACAGTTGTTTGTTTAACCAATCTTTCTGATTTTTCAATTTTTCTTTTATAAGTAGTCTTTCCAGTATTAGGGTCTACTATCTTAGAAACAATATGTGGTGTTAAAGCTTGTCCATCATTCGCAATTATGGTTAAAGCTTTCAAATGCTGAATAGGTGTAGTATTAATACCCTGTCCAAAAGCCGCATTTGCAACCTCAACAGGATATTTAAATCCCAAATTACCAGTTAATTCTCTCGATAAATCAATTCCAGTTGATTTACCAAAACCATATTTTTTAAAACAATTTTTTAGTTCATCTTTATCAATAAAATGATTTACAATATTAGTAACCCCAACATTAGATGAATATTCAAATCCTTTATCATATGTAATACTACCCCAACCGGTATTATTCCAATCCTTAATAACAGCATCAGCAACCTCAATACTACCTGATTTAAACGTTTCATCTCCATTATATGTTCCTTTATCAATAGCACACATATATGTATATATTTTCATAGTAGAACCCGGTTCAAAAGCATTTGATACCAGTGGATTTTCATAACTTGTTATATTTCTCAAATTAGGATTAAAAGAAGGCGTAGATGCTGAAGCTAAAATATCACCCGTTTTAGCATCCATAACCGTAATTAAAGACCATTCTGGACTATATTCATTATTAATACTTTGAACCTCAGTTTCAGCAAATCTTTGAATAGAAGAATCCAACGTTAAATAAATATTTTTACCATCCAAAGCTGAAATCTTTTTTTCTTTAGTATCTGGTATTTTATAACCAAAACGATCTTGTTGATACATAAGATAACCATCAGTTCCCTTTAACTCATCATTAAACTTAGCTTCAATACCAAGCTCTCCTTCTATAGTAGAAGTTGTCTTACCATTTTTATCTGTTGTTTCAGTTGTTTTAGCATACCCTAAAATATAAGAAGCAAAATCACCGTTTGGATAATATCTCTTAGCCGTTTCTTCAAAATCAATTCCCGGTAAATTTAACTTTTCAATTTCACTTTTTTTAATTTCTGTAATATTTTTTCCAATTGTACCAAATTCAACCTGATATTTACCCTTATCTTTACCATTTTGTAAAATTTCTTTAATCTTATTTTCATCAGCTTCTAAAACTTGGGCTAAAGACTTAGCTGTAGTATCAATATCCTTTACATAGTTTATTTTACTACCACTACTTCTACTTTTATCTAAATAAGCAATTAAAGTATACGATGTTACATTATGAGCTAAAACATTACCGCTCATATCATAAATAGTACCTCTATTAGCCGTTAAAACCATAGAAACAGTATTTCGATTAGCCGCAAACTTTTTCATGTTTCTCCCATTAATCGTAGGTGATAAAGCTAAATAACAATATCTAACAAATAAAACCAATATAAAAAACAAAAAAACAAGAAATATTCTTCTTGGCGTTTTCCAGTCCATGTTTTTTTGTTTACGTTTAACCACAAGATCACCTCAAAATTATTTATCAACCACTATTATATTATCATTATTATACGCCAAACCCATTTCTTTTACAACTTTTTGGACATTTTCAAACGAAGTTAACTCATTAACCTTCATAGTTAAACTTTCATTTTTCTTTTCTTGAGCAGTTACATTATACTTTATCTGTTCTATATTCATTTTTAATTCACTAACCATAGCTCCTAAAAATATTTTCAACCCTAAAGTTAAAAGAAAAGATAAAGTGGCAACAAAATATAATAATTTTTCACCCTTGGTAATTTTTGCTTTTTTCTTCTTTTTAGCCATATTATCGTACCCTTTCTATTACTCTTAACCTTGCACTTCTACTACGAGGATTTTTTATAATTTCTTCATCTTTAGGTGATATATTTGCTATAACCTTAAACCTAGGTGTGTATTCCAAAGGTATTACAGGTAATTTCTTTAATTCATCAGGAACTTTGCTTACATCATTAAATATTTTTTTACATATCCTATCCTCTAAAGAATGAAAAGTAATAACACATATTCTTCCATTAATATTAAGTAAATCTAAAGAATCTTTCAATGCTTTGGCAAAAACATTTAACTCATCATTTACCTCTATTCTAATTGCCTGAAATACCTTTCTAGCAGGATGAGAATTATTTCTATATCTTTCAGGAACACTTTCCTGAATTATTTTAACAAGCTCTAATGTAGTTTCAATTGGTTTAATGTTCCTTTGTTTTTCAATTGCCCTTGCTATTGAAGAGGCATATTTTTCTTCACCATACTCTTTAAAAATTTTAACTAACATTTCATAAGAATATTCATTAACAACCTTTCTAGCCGTTAATTTTTGTGAAAGATTCATTCTCATATCCAATAAAGCATCCTTATGAAAACTAAAACCCCTTTCGGCTACATCTAGCTGTGGTGAAGACACCCCCAAATCAAATAATATCCCATCAACGCCTTTAACTCTTTTTGATATTTCATCCTTAATATTTACAAAATTTGTATTTATAATTACAAAATTTGAACCAATTTTATTTAACTTTTCAAAAGAACTTTCAATCGCTATTTTATCTTGATCAAAAGCATATAAAAATCCAGAATTTATTTTTTTTAGTATAACACTACTATGTCCTGCATAACCCAAAGTACAATCTACAATTATACTATTATCTTTTAAGTTCAAATAATCAACACTTTCATTAAGCAAAACACTTTCATGCATAATTATCCTCCTAATTTAGTGAAAATAAATTATCCGCTATTGAAGAAAAATTGTCTTCATTATCTTTAAGTAATTTAATCCACCTATCCTCATTCCAAATTTCAACTCTATCTCCAACACCAATAACAACACAATTTTTAATTAAATCAGCATACTTAACAAGTGGTGAAGAAATATTAATTCTTCCTTGCTTATCAAATTCTAAATTGATAGCTCCTGATAGGAAAAAACGCATAAAATTTCTAGCATCTTTAACATTAGGAAGCTCTTGATATTTTTTTATAATTTCATTCCAGGTTGTTTTTGGATATATAAATAAACAACCATCCAACCCCCTAGTAATAATAAAGTCATTACCAAGATCTTCACGAATTTTTGCAGGAATAATCAAGCGACCTTTTTCATCTATCTTCTGATGATATTCACCCACGAACACAATAATCACCCACTTTTCCCCACTTATTTTCACTTCATACCACCATTCTACTATGCAGCAAAAAAAAAGTAAAGAAATTTTCTTACTTTTGTTCCTGTTTTTTTAAAAGTATACACTATAATACATTTTATTTTTCTAAAAATTTTGACATTTTCGTTTTAATTCTTGATATAGCATTGTCAATAGACTTTTTATCCTTTGATAAAATATTTGCAATTTCATCATATTTAAAACCATTTATTCTTAATTCAAAAACAGCACTTTCAAAATCTGTTAAATGTTTCTTTGCCTTTAAAATTATTTCTTTTGCATTTTCATTATCAATTAATTTTAACTCTGGATTATTAAATTTATCTTCAACTAAATATTTAATTTTATTATCAGCAACATTATCAACAGAATATGACTCATTTAATGGTAAATTTTTTAATCTATAAGCCGATTTTATAACACTAATTAATCTCCTTTCAATACAAGTTTTAGCATAAGTATAAAACAGTGTATCTTTATATTGATTAAAAGTATTAATTGCAACACTAAATCCTATCATCCCTTCTTGAATCAAATCATTCAAATCAAGACCTAAAGTTTGATTATTTTGATACATTTTTGAAGCAATTTTAGTAATTAAAGGTTTATACTTGTCAAAAAGTGAACTAACATATTCTTCATCTTCACTTACACCCATTAATAACTCATAATCATTAATATCCTCATAAGTCATTATTTTCTCACCGCCTCATAAATTACTAATGCCGCGGCTACCGAAGCATTTAAACTATTAACCGTTCCATACATTGGAATTTTTGCGATAAAGTCACAATTCTCTTCTACTAATTTACTAATTCCTTTCCCTTCATTTCCTATTACTAATGCTATTTTGCCAGTATAGTCTATATTTTTATAATCAGTTCCCTCCATATCAGTACCTATTATCCAAAAACCATTTTTCTTTAATTTTTTTATAACATTTACTAAATTACTTACTACTGAGATATTTACATTTTCTAATGTGCCTGCGCTTGTTTTCATAACCGTTGCATTTACTTTAACACTTCTATCTTTTGGAATTACAATTGAATTTATTCCAGCTGCCTCACACGTTCTTATAATAGCGCCAAAATTATGAGGATCTTCCAAATGATCTAATATCACTATAATTTTACTATCTAGCATATCGTCGATATATGTATACTTATAATCTTCTACTTCTAATATAACACCTTGATGATTACCATTTTCAATTTTATCTAAATCAAATTTACTTAAATATTCACACGGAATATTTTCTAATTGATTTAATATATTTGTATCACTAAATTTTTCATAAATATACGCTTTTTTAATTTTATCTTTTTCATTTAAATATTCTTTTACAACATTTTTACCATATACTTTCATAATTCACCTACTATATAATTCATTATTTTTTCAATTCTCATTTTGTCATTATTCATATAAAGATATCCAATTAATGCTTCAAGCCCAGTCGCTTTTTTATATGTTATTATATCGGTGTTTTTTGGACTTCTATGACATTTATGATTTCTAGCTCTTTTTATTACATCAATTTCTGTTTCGTTTAAAAATTCATTTTGAAGCATTTTATCCAAGAAATCACTTTGGGCTTTAGCTGACACATATTTTACTGCTTGTGCTTGTAAATCCTTAACTTTTATATTTCCTTTGTTTAATAGATAATTTCTTATATATAATTCATAAACGGCATCACCTAAATATGCTAAAGAAAGAGAATTAATATTCATTTTCATCAATCCTATCAAATGTTATACCTTTAATAAATCCATTTTTTATATCTCCAATTATTAAAGATATTACTTTATCATAATCTATATTTCCACCTTTTATTAAACATCCTCTTTTTTTCCCAATTTCTTCCATACTTATTACAATATCCTCATTAAGATTATCTAAATTATATCTTTCTTTTAATTTATCTGGATAATATTTTTCTATTGTACATAGAATATGCGATGCAACATCAAAAAGAGGTAAAATTTCTTCTTTTATGCTGGTTAAAGCTGCTAGATTTAGTGCCTCATTATTATCCAATTTAGGCCATAATATTCCAGGTGTATCTAAAAGTTCTATTTTATTATTTACTCTTATCCAGCTTATATTTTTGGTAACACCTGGTTTGTTGCCAATTGAAGCAACTTTTTTCCCTGCGAGTCTATTTATTAATGTGCTTTTTCCTACATTAGGCACCCCTACTACCAATACTCTAGCCTTTCTTTTTAAAAGGCCCTTGTTTTCCCTTTGAATATCTATTTTTTTTACTACATTTTCTGTCGCCATTATAACCGGTTTAACATTAGCCGTACTTTCTAAATCTATTGGAACAACAATATGTCCTTGACTTTCATAATATTTAATCCATTTGTTCGTTTCTATTTTATCACATAAATCATATTTAGTCATTATTATAATTCTCGGTTTAGATTGAATATAATCATCAATATCTATTAATTTTGAAGATTTTGGCATTCTACTATCCACAACTTCATATATAATATCTATATATTTTAAATTTTCTTTTATTAAACGCTTAGTTTTAGCCATATGACCTGGGTACCAGTTGATATTTGTTTTATTATCATTCATTTGAATCAACTCCTTTCAACTTTTTCAAGTTCAATTAAATATTTATCAAAATCTGATTCATATAATTTATCTTGAATAATTCTATATTTTTCAAATTCAGTTATTGCTTTATTACACGCTATTTTATGTGATATTTTACCAGCGTCTTGTAATATTTCTCTATCAGTAAGTTTTAAGAATTCATCTAATTTATTAGCCCAATCTTCCATAGTCATAGGTAAATGTCTTATTGCCATACTTTCTGCCAAGTCAAGATAAGCAGATACAATTCTCCTTAATGAATATAACTCTTCTTCAGTTAAATAATTTTTAGCAATAACAACATCACTTTCAATAATTTTACCATTTGGTGATGCCTCCCAATTAGTAAGTCCCATATGTTCTTTTTTAGAATTTGCCCTATTATATATAATTTCTGCTGCAGTATTGCCAGTTACAGAATAGTGCATTTTATTTTGAACTTTTTTAAAAAATTCCAAAGTTGTTTTTGAGTTTTTATCATAATCAATACTTGTAGCATATATATCAGTTATTTTTTGGTAAAATCTTCTTTCAGAGAGCCTTATTTCCCTAATTCTTTCAAGTAATTCATCGAAATATTTTTCCGTTAAAATAGAACCACCATTTTTTAGTCTTTCATCATCCATTGCAAAACCTTTAATGGTATATTCTTTCACTATTTCATTAACCCATTTTCGAAATTGAACTGCGCGTTCATTATCCACTTTAAATCCAATCGCTATAATCATTTGCAAATTATAATGAACTACATTCCTTGATACTTCCCTATTTCCTTCCTTTTGAACTATTCGAAAATTTCGAATAGTTGATTCTTCTTTTAATTCATTATCATTATATATTTTTTTTATATGATAATTTATTGTATTTATTTCTACATTATAGAGAGTTGATAACATTTTTTGAGTAAGCCAAATATTTTCATGTTCATATCTTACTTCAATTGTTTCTTTATCAGTTCCGGTTGCTGCAATAAAAGTTAGATATTCAGCAGCGCTTGATCTAATTGTAATACTATTTTTTTTCATAAAATGACCTCCTTTATTTATCATAAATGTCTCTTTATGTCGTTCTCACCTGATTTTTCTTATAATTTTTATTGATTTTTTTGGAAAAATGTAAAAAGGAATTTGCTTAAAAGTCTTATAAAGCAAGGGCTTAAACGAATGTTTATATAAGTCGTTCTTTACCAGTTAATCGAAGTCTTAGAAAAACTTTTTTCATCAACATTATTTTCTCTTTTCTCTTGTCTTGCTTTTATTTTTTGATACATGTCCACTTTTATTCACTTCCTTTTTTTAAAATTATATCATTTTTAAATTGTATTTTTATATTATTTTTATCAATAACATCAACCATGTCTATTAAATTATTTAATATTTTTCTATCTAATTGTTCAGTATTGAAT
>CAVKUP010000041.1:0-9982 GCA_963659735.1 bacterium | reverse complement strand
TTATTTATAAGGGTTTGTAAGAGTTTTTATGTTCTACAACTGTCAAACTTAAGATTATATCAAATTTAAGAAAAAACATAAAACTAATACGCTCATATTACAATAGCACATATCAAAATATATTTTTATAGAAAAAATGATATTTCTATCATTTTAACATTTATATTACCTATCAATAAACCAGTTTGATGATATGTCACAGCTATTACTAAAAGGAGCTGGTTCGGGTTTATCCATTTTAATGATTACTGGAACATTAAAAGCACTACCAAAACCTATACAATTACCCGGTTGCAAAACTTTAAGTCTTTTAACAATTTCGTTTGTAATATTAGGAACCATATCTTTAACATATTGAATGTCTCTCGGATGTAACATTTTGAAAATTAAAAAATTACTACATTGTGAGATAGATGTTTCAGACAAATCAGAAGGTCTTTGAGAAATAAGGCCCAATAAAACGCCATATTTTCTTCCTTCCTTAGCAATTCTATCAAATATATTATAACCAAGTAAATTTATATCATTATCATTTTGAACATACCTGTGAGCTTCTTCCAAAATTATATGAAATGGAAGTGATGCCCTTTTTTCTAAATTTTTAGCATAATCAAACAATAATTTAGAATATATCTTTGTTATTATTTTAGCAAATCTGTCATCAACATAATTGATATTAAAATTAATTATTTGCGCCTTTCTTCCATTAGGTGTCATTAATAATTCTTTAATATATTCATCTTTTGAAACATATTTATCAACATCAAAGTATTTAGCATAATCACTATTTAACAAACTGTGAAGTCTAACCTTTAATACATTACTTTGATCATATACCCTATCACTATTTAAAACGCCCTCTGAAAGCAGTGCAAAATCTAAAGCTAATTTTAAATCATTAAGTGAATATTTAAATGAGCCATCAGGCAAAGATAAAACAATATTATCATCTAAAAATGTATGCATATAATTTGTAAGTAGCTCAATTTCTCTTATCTTCCCGGAAGCATCAATAATTAAACATTGTTTTAAACTTCTAACATATCCAGGCTGATAAATTTGAGATTCTAAATTTAAATCCTTGGTATTATATGTTGCTAGGACCGAAAAAATTTGATCACGAATTTGAGCAGCATTATGACCACTAGCTAATATATCTAATATTACTCTTGCAATAATATCATTTTTTTGTCTTATTACTTCATCTTCATTTTTTGCAAAAAGTCTAACTAATTTTAAAGCTTTCTCAATAATTGGCAATTGTGTTGCCGCTTCTACATCAAGCAAAAGGGCAATGTCATCAACTGAAAGTAGCCAAAGCGGTATTTTTAAAAGTTCATTGTTACTAAATTTTGTATTGGTTGTATAAGCTTTAAAACTAACTTCAGGCACTTTCTTACTAATATCTTTAAATGCATTATGATATTCACCATATGCATCAAAAATAAATATACTTGCACGGTATGCAACTGTTGATGTTTTTTCAAAAATACTCTGCAAAAGTTTAGAAACTCCCCAAGACTTACCAGAACCAGTTGACCCAAATATTGCAAAATGATTTGCAAAAAAAGAATTAATATTAAAACCTATTTTAACACCAGAATAAACGGGACTTGTACCTATATAAACATCTTTTTTTTCTTGAAAATCAGATACACTTATAATCATTGGTATTTTTTCTTTTGAAATAAGTTTTACATTTGAACCAAAAGAAGGCTTTCTAATAACCCCAAAAATAAACCTATTATCAACAATTTCACCAATCAAATTTACGTAAGCAATGCTGTTTTTTAAATCAACAATCTCCCCAACAATCATTTTATCTGTGTCTTCCATAACAACATAATGATTAATTAAATTTTGAAATTTATCAAGTTCAATACTTATCTTTATTAGAACTACATCCTCTTCAATACCAACTATCATTCCTAACATATCTATCACCTATTGTAATTTTAGCATAAATATTTAAATAATAAAAGAACTAATCACTGATTAAATATCCAACATCAGCAACTAGTTCTAAAATAATATTTGAATCCTTTTTAAATTCAATAAATCCCAAACCTTTAACAATTAATTTTTGATTTTTCTTTATATTTAAATTATATTTATTAAAATTGTTTTTACTATCTTTATATATTCTTTGAAACTTTAAACTATTTGACATATAAATCACTATATTGGTTTGTGATAAAAATTTAATTTTCGCAAAATCCTCAATTAGTAAACTCTGGACGCATTTAATCTGGTAAACAAGTGGTCTTATTTCCCTTTTAGGAATTATTTTATTAAGTGTTTTTTTATCTACTTTAAGCATTAAACTTCCAGCATCAAGAAGACCAGGTGTATCGATTAAATTAAGTTCATCATTTATTTTAGTGTTAATTAAATCAACAGTCGTTGATGGCAAATTACTTACCGTAATTTTCCCCTCTTCTTTGCCATAATTTTTTGCTATTTTATTAATTAGAGTAGATTTACCACCATTTGTATAACCAACAACATATACATTTTTGCTTTTTTTATATTTGATAATCTTTGAATAAAGTAAATCAAAATTAAAATTATTTTTGCTTGATACAATTACCTTATCCAAAACAGGAATTCTAATCTCATCTAATAAATTATTAACATTTCTAGGAATTAAATCAGCTTTAGTAATGACAAGCAAAGTAGGACTTTTAAAATTAATGTTTTCCAAATTATACAAATTTAAAAAATCAGATACCAATAAAATCAAATCGTTTTTTAAATCAATTTCTGAAATAACTTTATTATAATTCTTAAATGGTACTTTAAAATATTTATTATAATGTTTTATTTCAAAGCAACGTTTACAATAACTATAATTTAAATCAGTCGTAAAACCCGCTTCATTTTCACAATTATTTTGTAATAAAGCACCACATCCAATGCATTTAATCATAATATCTTCCTGGCCAAAATAAATCGTGCGATTTTAATTTTTCTATTTTTTTTCTTTCAAAAAAACGATTTATTTTTGTTATAATAAAATCTTTATTACTAATTGGAGTCACTAAAATAGTAGTTATTCCTACCTTATTTCCGACTTTAATATCCGTCATCAACTGATCTCCAACAAGTGCGACTTCATTTTCTGCATAGCCATACTCTTTCAACAATTTTCTTAATTTACCAGTAAAAGGTTTATGTGCATTAGCAACCCCATTCACACCGAAAAATTTTTTAAATACTTTTAACCTTATTTTAGGACTATTTGTAAAAATAAAAATTTTAAATCCCTTCTGTTTTAAACTTGTAAATAAATCCTTTGTTTTCTTTGTCGGTTCTGCATTATAAGGCGATACTATGGTGTTATCTAAATCAAACAAAATACATTTAATACCCCTATTTAATAATTTTGTGTAATCAATTGTATATATACTTTTTTGATAAATATCTGGCAAATATTGTTCCATGAGCATCCCTCCTAACAATATTAATTCTAACATATTTACATATTGCTAGCAATACCCTTAACATTAATAATCAGGATAAACGCATGAGTTTTTAAACTTGTGTGTTTATCCTGAATACTATTGTTATAAATCATACCTGTTTCCTTTTATAAAAGCCAATTTTTTTCTATACAACATTAATATTTTTACATTTATTAATAACAATTTATTTATTCATAAATACTTTTATTTCCTCTAATATATGCCCTATGTTACCTTCTCCTGCATATTTGGTAATATCAAAGAAATTATCATTTAAATATGATATTAATAATGGCATTATTGAGGGAACTAATAATTTAATAAAATGCATTAAAAGAATTGCTTTCGGTTATAAAAAATATGATCATTTTATATCTCGTATTTTCTTAATTAAAGACATTATAAAAGGATGCTTTTCATCACCCTTCATAATTACAATTCATTTATCAAATTTATTGTTTACCAACACTATTTGACAAAGAACCAATTTTAAATGTACTACCATACTAGTTTAATTTTACATCACCTGTAATCATATCCTTAATATTTTTTAAAAACAAATTGAAAAAATTAGTTTTTAGAACATGCTCTTTAACAGTTAAACTCACTTCTTTAATAATTTTATTATTCTCTTTAATATAAAGTTTTCCAACAATATTACCTTTCTTTAAAGGTGCTTTCAATTTATTCATTTTAATATCATAATCAATTACACCGATTTTTTCACTTTTTTTTCGTAAAATTAATGCAGATTCATTAGGAATAATATCTACATATTCATCTTTACCATTTTCTACCCTATATTGTCCAATTATATTTTTATCTTTTAATAGATTAATAATTTTATATTGGGCAAATGCATAATCAAACATTTCACTAACTTCTTTATTACGTATTTTGCTTGTTTCTTCCCCCATTACAACCGCAACAAAACGCATTCCATTTTTTTTGGCGGTTGCAGCCATACAATAACCAGCACCATTCGTGAAACCTGTTTTTAATCCATCAACACCATCATAAAATCTTACTAATTTATTTGTATGTGAATAATACTATAGTAAAAAGATATCACTTCTTGATGAAATGATACCATGAAATTATATAATTAACAATAGTTATGTTAATTTTTAAAATCACACAAAAAGGATTTTTTATAGGTTTTATATCAATTACAAAAATGTATTAATGATTATTGAAAATAAATAACCTACTTAGGTTATAATAAATTTTCTAATACTTATTTAATCCAATTTCATATGGGAACAATACAGATAAATCTTTTGGCTCATTTGTAAATATAATTTTTTTATTATATGCAGTAATAAATCCAAACTCAAACATCGTACCTTTTCCAATAATTCCTGTAGGGTTACAAACAATTATTGCATCGGCTTTTTTAAATTTATTCATATGATCATATTTATGTCTCCAAGAATCACGTTCATTTTCCATTGTTTGTCCTTCTAATAATATGAAATCAGTACCTAAAGTTTCTTTTACCACATCCTTGGTCCATGGACTTAAGATTTCAACATTTTGTTTTTCTAGTATTTCCATTAAATGACAAATTTCTTGCATATTTTTTTGAAAACTTCCACATATAACAACCCTTCTGAATTCTTGTTGTAACAATCCTTCTATTAAATTATTTACTTTTCTGCCATTATTTTTTTGTTGTAAATAAAAGTTTTCTAAATCTTTTGATACGATATTTAAATAAAGACCATGTTTTACAAATACATGCATGTTCAATTGAATTTGTTCCTCATTAGATAATTCTTGAAATATACCAGTTGCGTACAACCTAGTATTTTTATTATCTAATTTTATTTTTGTGTTCAAGTTATATAAATAATTATCGATTTTATCACATAACTCCTTATTTACCAATGTTTCATTAAAAAACAACCTGCTCTCATTAACTTTTATTATTGAATCATTTTCAATGTTATACAAAGTTGTTTTATAAGTATTAAAATGTATAAATATTTTATTTTTGTCTTTCATGATTTTCATCTTCCTTTCTGTTTTCAGTTAAAGCTGTTAAATATTTTTTTAAATAATAATCTTTATTCTTAGAATTGTACTGCATTATAAATCGTGGATGTTCTAGTGGAATTATTTTATCGAAAAAATTAAATTTTTCGTTTATTAATTTTAAAAATCCATAATTTTCACCACTACCAATACAATAACATACGGATCTATCTATATTAAATTCAACTTGTTTTTTTAAAGATGTAACAATTAAATCATATAAACAATTTTGGAGTTGTTTATTTTCATAATAATTGCAATTTACTTCATTGCCTTTTGAATTAATTCTTACAATTCCTAATGGACATATAAAGCTCATATAAAAATCATTATAAAATTTTTCAGGTCCCCCGTATAAATCTATCACATCATACAAAAAATTAGATGAAGATTTATTTACATAAAAATTCTCGATATATATTCCAGTCTGATTTTGCAAATGTGCAGCATCTTCATAGGGCACACCCGTGATTGCAGTTCCTCTCCTTGCAGGAGAACTTCCCAATATTATTCTCCGTTTTTTACTATCATCATAAAATTTATGATAAAAAGATTGTGTAATTTGTTCTATGGTATATTTTGCTTCACTATTGTATGGATTAATCAAATTATACTTTTCTGGTAAGTCAATCTGTACGGTTGATAAATATTTATCAAAATCAAGGATCATGTTACTGGTAAATTCTTTTTTTTTCATTATTTCACTTCCTTTTTTTATTTTTTAAGTTTGGCAAACAAATAAATTTCTTCAGTAGTTGGCAGATATTTTATATCAATGAATCCTAATAGCGATAACTCATCTGCAAGTTTTCTTATTGTATCTAATCCTCTATAAATATTAACAAAATCAGTATTAGGAATAATTAAACCGGGAATTATTTCAAAGTTAGAATCAATAAAACCATTGGCAATTGATATTAAAATATATGAATTATTCTTTAAAACTCTTTTGGCTTCTTTCAAAGCATTCGAAATATTAAAAAATGATGAGTTGTATGTCCTTAAAGATATATATGCATCAAATGTATTATCTTCCATTGTTGATAAATTCTCGGCAGATGATAAAATGATCGCAGACTGTGGCATAAATTTTTTTATTTTTTTTAAACCATCAAGTGCAATATCCACAAATGTTATTCTTTTGCAAGTACTAAATATTTTTGCCGCTTCATTTCCAGAACCTACACCTACGTTTATAATATTGTCATCACTTAAATTAAGACCTATTTTATTACATATAGAATTAAATGTGCTACTCCACATAGAATTTAAATATCGAGCATCATTTTTATAATCATATGATGAATATTTATTATTAAAAGCATCTGACAAACACTTATCAACAATACATTTTGATTTATCAAAAGATAAATGATAGTTATCAGTTAAAAACTGTGATAATTTAGAGACTGACTTATTATTGCTTATCTCAATTTCAGTTATATAATAACCCAATTCACACAAATTGTTCTTTACTAATTCACTGATTCTTTTTTGCGAATAATAATTATTGTTTCTGATATTTTGATGGCTTTCTATAAACAAGGAAGCATTTTGAGAAATTATCGCTTTTTGCAAATCATCTGGATAAAATTGAACGTTATTGAAATGAAGAATAGGATCATCGGCTAAGTACATTTTCAATTTAGGATCTGGTAATCCGATGAATATTTTATTAATTTTAATATAATTTAAAACTGTATTTAAACCAAACCCATTATTTGTATACGTGTTAATTGTTAAATACAATGAATCTAAATTGTTTACCTTCAAAAGTTCTAATTCATGTAAAATATATTTAACCCAATCATTTGTATCCTGCTTTTCATTTGAACATATAATTTTATTATTTGAGGAAATTGCCAATACGCCTACAAAAATATTTTCATTTTTTTTAGCTATTTCAATAGATTTTTTCATAAATTCCAAAATAATGTTTTCCATATTTCACCTCATTTTTTGAATAAATCATTAAAATTTGTATGTGTCAAATTTAATTCAATTGCTTTCCATAAATAGGTTGATACAATAGTTTCATAACCTTCCCATTTTTCAAAAATTTTTTGAATTAATTTATCATCTGGAATCTCATTTAAATTGTATAGCCATTTAACTGTTCTTCTTATTGTTCCATCAGTTTTAGATAAAACATTTTCTCTACCAAGTGAGAAAATCAGATACATTTCAGCGGTCCATTTTCCAATTCCTTTAATTTTCGTTAAATCTTTAATTATGTATTCATTTGACTGATATAAATAATTATTAAAATCAATATTTCCATTAACTATTTCAAATGCCAAACTTTTTATGCACTTAATTTTTCTTTCTGATAACCCTAATGATTTAATTTCACTATTACTCACAGACAATATTTTTTTTGGTGTAATATTTTTATATGTTGTTTTAAATCTAGTCCAAATTGTTTCACGTGCCTTATCACTTATTTGCTGCCCAATAATGTATTTAATCAAGCAACTGAAACCATCTGATTCTATAACTAGCTCAGTATTTTCAATATATTTTATCAACATATTTAATTGATTATCAGTTGGCATTAAATATCTAACTTTATCATTATTTAACGTATATTTAACTGCTTTCATAAAAACTTCTCACGTTAATTAAGCAAATCAATAATATTACTATCCAAAATTCTTTTAAATATATGCCATGAAACTTCTTTTTCTGTTAATTCATCGTAGTTATTATTAATTCTATTAATTAAATCTTCACAAGTAAAAAATTTCACATCTTCAACTTCATCTTTTTGTAATTTCAAGGATTTAGTATCAATTTGTTTTAATATTAAGTAACATTCATCATAATGATTATTTATATAGCCGTTTTTATTATAAACTGATGTTGTACCGACTATGTATTTAATATCGTCATCAGTGATTTCAATTCCCAACTCTTCCTTGCATTCTCTAATAACAGCTTGTCTACCAAATTCCCCGGTTCTTACATGACCACCAACAGTTACATCCCATTTCCCCGGCCATAATTTTTTATCCTTACTTCTTTTTTGAAGTAAGACATTAGAATTTTGATCAATTATAAAAGCATAAACTGCTCTATGCCAATATCCTTGACTATGACATTCTTGTAATGTAGCAACCTTTCCTGTAAATTCACCTAATTCATTTAAAACATCAATTTTTTCATCCATGTCATTTCCTCCTTTATTATTTGTTTTCTTGCGTAATAGTTTTATTAAAAATGTGGTACCAACACAGCAAACTACAAGTATATTATACCATATTTTGTTCTCTTTTTTTTTAACAAAAAATACTCAGAATTAATATTCCAAGTATTTTTTTATTAGATTTAATATTTTATTATGTTTTTTAGCAATACAACTTTGAGTACAATTAATTATCTTTGCTAAGTTTTTTTGAGTTATTCTTTTAGTTTTAATACCATATAAACTGCATATAATAAAGTTATCATCATTACTTAAATTATTTAATGAATCTTCTAATTCTTTTTTTGTTTCTTTTTTCATTAACATATCAAGAATCTTTTCTTCTTTTGATGGAATAATATCAAACAAATATAAATCATCTTTTATTTGTAAATCTAATGATTCTTCATTAAAAGATTTCTTTTTAAATATGTCTTTATACTTATTGTGAATACATCTTGATGCATATGTTATAAACTTAACATTATTATCATCTCTATATGTATCATATGCTTGTATTAAAGCTACCATACCATCATGAAAATTATCTTCTTCAAAGTCTCTATTATAATTATATAAATTTCTGTAATGAGATAATATTTTATATACTAAGTTTTGGTAATTTAAGATAGTTTCTTCTCTCAAACTAATCTCCTATCTTAAACTATAAATAACTCCTTACATAATATATTTAATCTAATTTTTAACAATAATAATTTTCCTTTCTTTTAGGGAATAACCCGATACACATCACCTTTTCCTTCTGTTTTTTAGGATTATTTTTAAAGCAGGATAAAGGAATTGATAGCATATTCTTATTTATTTCCCATAAATAAAGGACAAACACTGCTATCAAATCTTATTTTGCAAGTGCAAAATTAACTATAAATTATGGAAGAATTCATCCATAATTCTTTTCTTAGCCTTTATTTTCCTAGTAAAATTCAATCCATAGAACAATCCAACTTACTACCATACTAGTAAAAACTATGGATGGACTTCGACATATTATATTTTTACGAACACCTCTCTTTCATCAAAGAAAAAAGTGCTAATACAAAGCATAAAAGTCTGTACTAGCACTTTCTATTCTTTATTTAATTTTAATATTTGTTTATTCATTTGTCAAATCATCGTCACTCATAAATTCACTTAATAAATTTTCCATTTCTTTTCTTTCTTCTTCAGTAGGTTCTACTGATTCACATCTTTTACCATGCCATAACATAACACCATCTGTATCCTAAGTTTGACAGTTGTAGGTCTAAAATAGCATGGCAAGTATTGAAAATACTTG
>CAVKUP010000040.1:0-10737 GCA_963659735.1 bacterium | reverse complement strand
AATATCAATTCATTTATCAAATTTATTGTTCACCAACACTATTTGACAAAGAACCAATTAATCATTTTTATTATTTAAAATTTTCAAGCAATCTTGCAACATCATGTAATGACCTTTATTAAATTGTCCATTTTCAAATAAATTATTGATTTCGTCTAAAGTTAGCCAATTAACCGATTCTACTTCGTCTTCTTGAACAGTAATATCTTTAATATCTATATCTTTTTTTAAATAATATAAATCACAGAATGAATTTTTTCCTTTTGCTTCTTTAAATAATTGTAACTCATTTGGATTTACACTTATACCTAGTTCTTCTTTTATTTCGGTAATCATCCCAGTAAGTGAATTTTCTCCAGCTTTAGGATGACCTCCAGTCGTTGCCCATTTACCATCTTTTTCTGGTACTCTTTTTTGCATTAAAAACTGTCCTTTATTATTTTGCATAAAACAAACTACCATTAAATAAAAATAGCCTTCTGGCACACCATCACTTTTTTCAAATGTTTTACCAGTTAATTGTTTGTTTTTATCATAAATATCTCTATATTCCATTCTTTACCTCCTAAATTATTTTATATCCCAAAATGTCAAATTTTTATTGTTCAAAAGATAATCAGCTGTTTCCAATGTTTTTGTATTAGGTTGATGGTATAAATTTTTTCTACTAATCCAACTACTTCCAGATTTTTTCATTGAAACAAGCATTTCAGCATATTTAATTGCAACACCTATTATATCCACAATCGGAACATTATCGATTTCGGTTATTCCTTTAATTGTTCTAATTTTAAATGAAGTAACAGAACATCCCGGAATTATTACTTCTGCTCCCTTATTGATTAACTTCCTAGCAGCTTGAGTAAAAGCATTTATTGTTTCTTCAATTTCTATTTGATCTCCTTTTTCCCAACTTGTAATAGGCTCACATCCAACAAACCGTTTAGTTAAGCCATATCGACAGGTCCTAATCCCCATTCACAAAATCGATGAGTAACTTCAGTATTTTTATCTTTAACCATATTTATATTTTTGTTGAGTCCAAGAATATATACATTATTAATGAATGACATAAATTGTTTATCATCTTTCTTCCCAGTAGGGATATTAATTATTAATATTTTCATAGCCACCTTCAACATTTAATATAACAATCTAATATATTATATCATTTGTAAATATATATTACAATTTTAATTATATAACCAAATATTTTAATTATTTATAACAATACTAAATCATTATTAACACTAGTAGTTTAAATGTATTTGCAAATATTTTATAGTAATAAATATAAATTTCAAAAAAAAACGATTTTCCTTTATAAATCAAAGAAAAATCGGCATTTTCTCATGGCAGGGGAAGCAAGACTTGAACTCACGACATTCGGTTTTGGAGACCGACGTTCTACCAACTGAACTATTCCCCTGTGTTGGTAAGACAAGTTGATTATATCACATTATTTAAACTTATTCAATAACTTTCATATAATATGATGGTGATTTAAATGTCTGTTATAAAGTATAATACTAAGGAAAAGGAGCTACTTGCGAGATTGATGAGGGCTGAGGCTATTGGTGAGGGTGATTTAGGAATGCTGATGGTTGGAAATGTTGTTGTTAATAGGGTTTTGGCTAATTGTTTAACTTTTAAGAATGCGGACAGTATTACTAAGGTTATATATCAAAGTCCTGGTGGTTTTTCTGGTGTTGATTCTCCTCTTTTTTTTAGTAATCCTACTAGCTTAGAAAAGAGTTTAGCTGATAGGGTAATTAAGGGAGAATATTATTATCCGGCTACTCATGCTTTATGGTTTTATGCTCCTAAAGAAGGCGAAGGATGTAAGGAGGCTTGGTGGGGTCAATATAATAGTGGTAGATATAAGAATCATTGTTTTTATGTTCCTGAAGATGGAGTATGTAATGAAATAAGATAAAAGAGACTATTTCTAGTCTCCTACTTTGTGAGTTAATTTTAAGGTTAACTCTTTTTCTTTTCCATCTCGGCTGATTGTTAGTTTAATACTGTCTCCTAGGTTATGTTTATAAAGTAGATATTTTAAATGTGCGGAACTTTTTACAGTTGTTCCATCTACTTTTGTTATTATGTCATTTTTTTGTAGACCTGCAGATTCAGCATCACTACCACTTTGAACTTCGTTTACTATAACCCCTGATTTTATTCCATCTGTTTTTAGACTTGAGTTATAATATGAAGCACTATCTAAATCATAAAGAGATACACCAATTAATGGCCTTTCAATTGCTTCACCTTTTTCTAGTTTTTCTACTTGGCTCATTGCTACTTCAATTGGAATTGCAAATCCCATTCCTTCTACTGAGCTTTCAACTAGTTTTACTGAGTTTACTCCTATTACTTCACCGTTTATGTTTACTAGTGGTCCACCACTATTTCCTGGGTTGATTGAGGCATCTATTTGAATTGCTTCCATCATGTATTGTGAACCGTTGTTTGTTACTGTTATTTCTCTATTTTCACCTGATATTATTCCTTTTGTAACAGTTCCTGCATATTCTGTACTAACAGGGGTTCCTACTGTAAATACGGTATCTCCTACTTTTGATTTTGAGCTATCTCCTATTTCGGCTACGCCTAATACTTTATCGGCACTTATTCTAACTACGGCTATATCCATGTATGAATCTGTTCCTAATACTTTAGCTTCTATTTCATCACCTGATGTTAATGTTATTTTTATTTCGCTGGCTCCATCTACTACGTGATTATTGGTCATGATGTAACCATATTTACTGTCTTTTTTGTATACAAATCCTGAACCATATCCTGATAGGCGTCCGTTTTGATAGTTATTTACTACTACTACTGAGTCATATACTTTTTGGACTGATTCATTGATTGAATCTTTTGATGTTATTGTTACGTTCTTTTTGACTGAGGTTTCTGTTGATGTGTTTTGTGTGAAGTATAGTGTAGTACATATTCCAGCTGTAAGTACTATTATAATTACTACAATGTTTATTATTTTTTCTCGCATTATATTCCTCCTAATCTAGATTTTTAATTTCATACCAATTTCCTGGGAAACCAATTTTATTTAATATGGTTTCTAGTGGTACGGTATCTACTTTTTCATCTAATATATTAACTTCTCTTTTTATTTCTTCAATTAATAGATCAAATTGTTTTGGTTTTAGCATTTCTTTCATAATAATTATTAAGCTAAATAAATCGTTTTTTCCATATATATATCCATCTGGCCCTTTTGGTATTTGCAGGTATTCATGATATTTAGTGTCTGGCACTGTTCTTTGAGTTCTATGGTCATATAATATGTCTTCATGGGCACAGACGTTTCTAAAGTTTGAAAGTAATACTAGGTAGTCTGAAAGTTTATCTGATGAGATGTTATAAACTTTAGCTATTTCGTTTTTGTCTTCTGTTTTTAGAATGCTATAAAATTCGGCCATTATTCCAAATGATAGGACTTTTACGGATATCCAAAGTGGGATGTATCCATAGTTATCTATGTAGTGCATGGTTGCGGTATGTTTACGTCCATTTACTCTTATTTGCCTTTTTACTTTATCTAACACATCATATACTTGTCTTGATTTTAGGGCATCTGGTGAAAAATTTTTAGGGTCTAAATATTCTTTTTCTTTGAAACCGTATTTTTTACTTAGTTGATAACTTATAATTGATTTGATATTGTTTTCTACAATTAATATGTTTTTGAAAAAAGTGTTTCTAATTGCTCGATCAAAGACGAATGTTGCATATAGTTCTTCAAATGTTGTTCCTGTTATGAATTTTTTGTCATTGAATTTTACCATAAACAGATGACGATAACCACTTATAAAGAAGTAATTTTCTCTAAATAGTATTTCTCTAGCTAAGCCTTTGTCTTTAATTATTAGTCCTTTTTTTTCTAAGATATCAACTTGTTCATCTAGTGTTTTAAATATTTTTCCTGTCATTTCTTCTCACCTATGATAATTATAGCACAAAAGATACTTGCTTTTATGATAAATTGGTGAAATTTTAACTGTTTAAATATTTTATGCTGGCATCTTTTATTGTGTTTGCTAGTTTGTTTTGATATACTTCATTTTGAAGTAAGGCTCGTTCTGATGGATTTGATAGGAAGCCTATTTCTAATAATACGCCAGGTCTAGTTACTCTTCTTTGGAGATATTTTGTGCTATTTTCTTTATATTCTCTATTTGAATTTAAGTTTTTTTTAAAGTATTCTTGGAAAATTTTAGCTATTTTTTCGTTTTCGGGATTGATAGTGTCATAATATGCTTCGGCACCGTGCAGGGTTTGTGAATCTTCAGCATTTAGATGGATTGATAGATATAGATCACAGTTTGATTTATTTATTATATTTGCTCTTCTTGATAGGTCGCTTCTTTTTCTATTCCATGCGTTGTTTACTGATAGGTCATAATCGCCATATCGTGTTAGGTATACGGTTGCGCCTGAGGCTTTTAATGTATTTTCTATTTTTTTTGTTATTTCTAGGTTTAAATCTGATTCTCTTACGTTTTTATAGTAAGCACCACTATCTGGTCCTCCATGGCCACTATCTAGGTAGATTACTTTTGATAGAAGTGGCAATTTTGTTTGGGCGAAGGTTATGTTAAAAAAGCAAAGGGATAATATAAATATGAATAATGAAATGATTTTATATTTCATTTGATCACCTATTAATTATACGAAATAAAAAAGAAGTTTATTACTTCTTGATGAATTTATCTATAGATAGTATAACTTTTTTAGACAATGAAAGTGTATCCGTGATGGGTTTAATTATTGTGATGATTTTTACTGGTGGTATGTTGTCTTTTTATTCTTTTATTTGGAACATCTTTTAGGTGTTCCTTAAATAACCTATTACTACTAATTGTTTATCTATTCCTTTACAAGTAATAAGGGTTATTGTATTTTGATTCTTATCTCTTTTTATGGATACTTTTCCCGTTTTTAAAACTTCATATGTGCTATCTACTTCGTAGATGTAATTTACATTATTGTAATTTATTTCAATGATGTCATTTTTTTCTAATTGATTTATGTTTTTAAAATGTCCCAGTGAAGTATTTCCATTATGTGCGGCTAGAATTAGATTGCCGTTAGTAATGTCGGGCATATTTGATTGTTTTAATATTTCTACATTTTTATTGACGTTATTTTGATAAGAATCAATTGGATATAGGTATCTTTTTAAATTTATTTTAGGAATATTCAGGGTTCCTAAATAATTCTTTTTTATTTCAATCTTTTTTGTCTGATTTTGCGTTTGTTCTTTTGTTTCTTTTACAGTTTCTTTACTTTTATTTTGTTTTATGTTTATTTTCGCCTTTGGGGTGTAATCTTTTAAATTTCTTACCTCTTTCAACGTATATGCACATAAGCTGTAATTTCCTAATATTATTAAAATTATACTTAATTTTTTAATTAATTTTATGTAAGACAAATCCGGTGCCTATTAAAAGTGAACTTATAATTTGTGTTATGTCATAAAATCCTGTGTTTGGCACTTCTATTTCTTCCGGTTTGTTTTCACTAGTTATTTTAAATGCTGCTGTTTTATCAAATGTTATTCTCAGTGCGGCTAATTTTTGTGAATTTGCTTTGGTGTATATTAGAAGCGATGAGGTGTCATAATATTTTTTTGTTAATTGTAGTTCTTCTGTGCATGGATTTTCGTTTAATTTTATGGTTAATGTATTACCATTTTTTATTATGTTATGACATTTACTTTCTGATAGTTCGTAGTTTTCTAAAACGTTATTATCATCTTTTAATATGATCGTTTTTCCTACTTCTTCTTTTATTTCTTTATCTATAAAGTTTGGGGTTAGTTTGTGTTTTTCTACTAATGATAATATTTCTTCTTTTTCTTTTGTTATGTCTATTTGATTGCCACTGTTATTTTTTTGTGTTGTCCATGAAACTTTGATGTTACTATTTACTGCTTGCCAGATTAGTTCTTGAGATGCTATATAATAGTTATCTGTATTATGGTTTGGATATTCATATCCATAATAACCTATTAGTTCTATGTATTTTTTTTGTTCATCGGTGAAGTTTATTTGACTCCAGTCTGGTGAAATATCATAGTATTTTTGATTAATTTCTACACCTGGCTCTATACAATAGGCTATTCTATCATCTAATTTGAACATGGTAACACCATTTGATTGATTATTTCCATTGATATTTAAATTATAATAGATATTATTGAGTTTGACATAACTTATTTTTGCTTCTTGTGCATAGGTTGTTTTTAGGCATGTTATAAACATAAATAAGAATAGTAAAAGTGAAAGAGTTTTTTTCATGTGATCATTCCTTTCTTGCCCCTTCATTTATTAACATACGACGCAAAGATAGTGATTTCCTGCAAGAAAGTGAAATTTTTTTAAATTTTTGTAAAAAAAAACTAAGTAAATTTACTTAGTGATTATTTAACGAATGGTAATAAAGCCATGAATCTAGCTTTTTTAACTTCATTAGCTATATATCTTTGGTGTTTTGCACAAGCACCAGTCATTCTTCTTGGTAAGATTTTACCTTTATCTAGGCTAACATATTTTTTTACTGTGTCGTCTTTGTAACTTACATGTTTACCAGCACACATTTGACACACTTTTCTTTTTCTTCTACGAAATTCTGCCATAACTATCCTCCTATTCTAAGAAATTATCATCAATTGAAACATTATCCCCAAAATCTGCGAAAGGATCATCGGCTACATCAACATTATTTTGTGGTGCACTTTGAGCAGGTGCATCTTGATAGTCATAAGGTGTTGGTGCACTTGTTCTTTGTTCTGCACTACGACGTGAGTCTAAAAATTGAATGTTATCAGCAACTACATCAGTTGTGTAACGTCTGTTACCATCTTTATCTGTATAACTACCTGTTTGAATTCTTCCATCTACTGAAACTTGACTACCTTTATCAAGATAATTAACTATATTTTCTGCTTGGCGTCTCCAAACAATAATATTGATAAAATCTGCTTCTCTTTCTCCTTGGGCATTATTAAAAGTTCTATTTACAGCTAGGCTAAATCTAGTATATGGAATGTTACTTCCTGTATATCTCAATTCAGGTTTTGCTGTTATTCTACCTACTAGGCATACTCTATTCATACAACTTCCTCTTTTCTTAATCTTCTACTTTAGTAATTAAATGACGAACAATATCGTTGTTGATAAGAGCTAAACGGTCGAATTCTTTAATAGCTTTGTCATCTTTAGCTTCAACTTCAAAAACGAAGTAGTAACCGCTTTTGAAATCTTTTATTTCATAAGCTAACTCTCTTTGTCCCATGTTTTCTTCTTTTGTTATTTTACCGCCATTGTTTGTGATGATGTTTGAAAAATCTTTTGATACTTTTTTAACTTCATCTTCACTTAATGTTGGTCTTATGATAAACATGATTTCATAGTTTTTCATTTTTCCACCTCCTTATGGTCTTATGGCTTTCTTTTGAAAGCAAGGAGTAAATTAATACTCGCTATTGATTATAACAAAATGTGGTTTAAAAGTAAATAGGTTTTGTAATTTCAATGATTTTTGTTGTTAAACATTTTGTTGATTTCTTATTAAAAAAATCAAAGTTTTATACTTTGACTTTAAAATTTTTATACATTGAATCTAAAATGACATATATCTCCGTCTTGCATTATATAGTCTTTTCCTTCTAATCTTAATTTTCCTGCTTCTTTTACTTTTGTTTCACTACCCAACTGTTTAAGATCATTAAAGCCCATTATTTCTGCTTTTATAAATCCTCTTTCAAAGTCGGTATGAATTATTCCTGCGCATTCTGGGGCTTTCATTCCTTGTTTGTATGTCCATGCTCTTACTTCATCAGGACCGGCTGTTAGGTATGTTGATAAACCTAGTAATTTATAAGAACTTTTTATTAATTTGTCTAGTCCACTTTCTTGGATATTTAAGTCCGCAAGAAATTCTTTTTTATCTTCGTCATCTAGTTCACTTAATTCAGCTTCTATTTTAGCACATATTACGACGACTGATGCATTTTCTTTTTCAGCATATTGTTTTAATGTTTTGACATAGTTATTTTCTTTATTTAGTTCGTCTTCGTTGATGTTCGCGACGTATATGATTGGTTTTAGTGTTAGTAGGTTAAATGGTTTTAGTATTTTTAATTCTTCTTCGGTTAAGTCTAAGTTTCTTGGATTGATGTTTTTTTCTAGGTTTGTTTTTAATTTTTCTAAAAGTTCTGCTTCTTTTAAAGCTTCTTTGTCGTTTGCTAATCTTGCTTTTTTTCCCATTCTTCCTAATCTATTTTCTATTACTTCAAGGTCTGCTAATTCTAATTCTACATTAATTATTTCAACGTCTCTTATTGGATCTACGTTTCCTGAAACGTGGGTTATGTTACTATCTTCAAAACATCTTACTACTTCACATATTGCATCAACTTCTCTTATGTGTGAAAGAAATTTATTTCCTAGTCCTTCACCTTTTGAGGCACCTTCTACTAGTCCTGCAATATCAGTAAATTCAAAAGTTGCTGGTATTGTTTTTTTAGGTTTATACATCTCTTCTAAGAATTTTACTCTCTCATCTGGTACGGTTACCATTCCAACGTTTGGTTCTATTGTTGCGAAAGGATAATTAGCCGCTAATATATTTTGTTTTGTTATTGCATTAAATAGTGTTGATTTTCCTACGTTTGGTAAACCAACTATTCCTGCTGTTAAACTCATTTTCATCACCAGGGAATATTATACTATAATTTTTTTGTTTTTTAAATATTTTGTATTTAAAAACTCCAACTATAAAGTTGGAGATGCTGCGGTTGGTCCTAGTGGTAGTCCTATCATGAACCAGCCAATTACTATTAATAACCATACTACGGCAATTATTAAGGCTGTTGGTCTTAATAATTTTAAGGTGCCAAAAACGGTTATTTTATTGCTTTCTTTATTGTTATATTTTTCTAGAAATGCAAGCATAACTATAAAGTATACAAAGAACGGCGTTATACTTTTTCCGACGCTATCTGCTGCTTTAAAGATAAATTGTGTGAAGTCTGGTGTTATGTTTGCTTTCATTAGTAATGGTACTAAGATGGGGGAAGCTACTGTCCATTTAGTTACTGATTCTGGAATTAAGAATGACATTAATATTATTACTAAAAACATTGTAATTATTAGTGGCAATCCGGTGAATTCTAGATTGCTCATAAATGATATTAGCCAAGTTGCTACTACTGTTCCTAATCCAGTCCAATTTAATATGCTTACCATTAATGAGTAGAAAAACATTAATATAAACATGTATCCTAGGTTATCAAATTCTTTTGAAAGCCCAACACTGAAGTCGTTGGTGTTTTTTATGTTTTTTGATATGTATCCATATATTCCTGAACAGATCATCATTATTATTAAGAATACAAATGCGAAGGCATCTTTAAATGGCGATGTGCCACCTAATAGTTGGGCGACATAGTCTGTTTTGCTTGTGTCTAAAAGTAGACCTGAGGCTGGCAGGCCTGGAATTATTGTGTATATAAATATTAATATCAATATTATGAAGGCAATTGAACTTAACATTAATCCCTTTTTTGATATTACTAGTTCATCTTCTTCTTTTATTGATTCTTTTACTTTTGGTTTTAATATATTTTCTATAATTAATGTTCCAATGATTGAAAGGATGAATGTTGAGGCTATCATAGCATATGAGTTTGACCAGGCATTGAAAATGTAGTCTTTGTCTACATCTACTGTGGCAGCTGCTTTGGTTAGTAATCCTAATTGATAGTCATCATAGTTAAATACTAACCCTGCTCCATATCCCATACTAACACCAATGAATGCTGTTAAGATTCCTAGCATTGAGTTTCTGTTTAAATATTGATAAATTACAGCGGCTAAAGGGATTACTAATACGAAGCCATATTCTCCAAAGAATGATGATATAATACCAATGAATAGTGTTATAAATGTTACTACTGAGGGTTTTAATCTCCTTAGTGGAGTAAATAAGGCTTTAAATAGACCACTTGATTTTCCAATTGATATAGCCATTAATGAAATTATTAATAATACTAATGGTTCAAATGATTTAAATGTTGACACTGGTGATGATAGTATGTATTTTATACCTTCTTTTGAAAAGATACTTTTTACTGTTACAATTGATGTTTCTAGGCTTTGGTTATTTATTTTTGTTATTTCTCCTTGCAAGCCAAAGGCTGAACATATCGCGCTTAAAATCATTACTGAAAGGGTTAATATTATTATAGTAATGACGGGACCTAATAATAAGTTTTTCTTTTTTTTCATGTTGTCCTCCTATATTTTTACTATTTTCTTTATTTTTTTATTGAAGTCTATACGAGGTAGCATAATACTTCTTTGACATCCTAAACATTTTATTTTTATGTCGGCACCTAGTCTTGTTATTTCCCATTCATTATGGCCACATGGATGTGGTTTTTTCATAATGACTATGCTTCCTAGTTTATATTCAGTCATTTTTTATCACCTATATGGTATTATACTATATATTTTTCTTTTTTGAAAGTGATATTTTGTTGATTTATTAGTAGGATATTTTGTTAAATTAAGAAAAATTTCAAATTTATTTCGATATAAAAAAAGGAAATTAATAATTTATGTCGTATGTTATATATGAGGAGATGGTTCCTCTAGAAAGGCTTACATATGACAAACAATAAGGAAAAAAGATTTTTTAAGG
>CAVKUP010000039.1:0-10820 GCA_963659735.1 bacterium | reverse complement strand
AAAGAAAAAGCAGCAACTAATACTACTTTTTCAATTCATAAGTCTGAATAGTTACCACTTTTTTTATAATTTTTTTCACTTTTATTGAATTCTTTTTAATATTATGGTATATTTTTATTGAAAGCAGGAATAGTATATTAATGATGAATAACACTTGACAAATATATTTTCATAGTGTATTATATTCATCATTATTAGTCCTTTACTTATAGTCTGGGACTTATAGAGGCTTTAACCGTTGCGCCAGTAAGCAATGGTTTTTTTATACAAAAAGAACTACTCAGACCATATTGGAGCAGTTCTTATTTTTATTGCAGAATTATCTGCATAATATGCAGTAACAAATTTTCCTTTCTTACTTCCTGTAATCATAATTATAACTACATAATCTTCTGGTGTTATTATAGCAACTCTTCTACTATTATCATATGTTTTTCTCTTTTTGTCCCAGCCAACATACAATTCTGCTTTAGGATTTTTTAATACATATTCTATCCAATCAATTCTTTTTGCTCTTTCTACTGAAAATATATCCTTATTACCATTTACTTTATCAGATGACTCATAAAATGCATGATCAAATCTATCTTCATGAAAAGTTACCTCTATACCATCAAATGTTTGTAATCCCTTTTTACAATATTTTTCTACATAATATTTTTTATAATCTTCTGGAGTTGGTAATGTTACGAAATTAGGAACACTATTCATATCATAATCTAATTTCAAATAAATTGAATTTTGTTGCACTTTTGTTAGTTGGTGCTAATTCATGACCTAATTTTGTTTCAATATAGTCAATCAATTCTAGTTTTACACTTGAATTCCCATTTTTGCCAAAATTCATTTTATATGAAGTTGCCCCCATTAATATATCTTCTAATTGTAGAAAAACTGATTCGTGTGATTCAATAGCATAAATTTTTTCTATGCTACTAGGATGATTTTTATTATTTAAACATCTTTTTAAATCATTTAATACGTTTGGATCACTATAAGTCTTTATATCGGTATATATTATATACTTAAAACTTTTTGAAATCCAATTATTTAATAATTGATAATAAAACTTATAAAATCCTAATTCTGCATTATCATTATGATATTTTAAATCAATTTTATTTGAATCAATACATATTGTCCTAAAATTTATATCATAGTTTACATATATATCTATCATTTCTTTATATAAACTTAAATATCTTTTTGTGACTCTATTCCATTTTAATTCTGTCTTGATATTCAAACCATATTTTTGCTTTAATTCATTAATTTTATTTTTAATATCTATTCTATCTTCTCTATTAATCATAACTCCACCAATAAAAATATATTTATTAGTGTCTGAAATTACATTTCTGTTATAGAATAGATCTTGTCTACTTTCATCACAATATAGCTCTATCATTTTCGTCACCTCGGATTACAAATAACATTATACTATATTTCTATTATTTTTTTAAGTATTTAAAGAAAAAAAGGCACTTAAATTATAAGTACCTTAAATCCTTGTATTTACTTGCATTTATAGCCATTCTTTTATTTTTTGGATTTATCCTACTGCTCCATGGCCAGCATCTATCACAACTTTCAAATTATTCATAACATCACCTAAAATTATTTTATGATAAACATACAGATATGTTATTACTGTTTGAAAATTTCAAAAAAGCATTAGCCTGCTTAATTGCTAATGTTTATATTTTTTATGCCTACTAAATGTGGTCATTACTTTCTTATCAAACAAGTTAATAATTTTCTTTCATCAATTCAATAGGTGTCAAGCCATTATTACTCCATATTCTTGTATTATTATATATTTATTAAATAATTTAATGCTTCTTGCATATCTTTGCTTGTTACATCTACTCCATAATCTTCAAGCATTTCAAAAGCCATTCCAATAAAAGTGTTGCCTAATCTGTAGACTTTTGAAATATTTATAATAATATTTTCTATTTGCTCATCTTGAATGCCTTTTTTTCTTAAATATTTTTTTAATTTTTTCTTATACGCATTATCTTCTAAATACTTAAGCAAATCATCAATTTTTATAGGTTTTCTTTTTATCTCACTTTGCCTATTAATAATATCATCCAAAATTGATTTAAGTTCTTCATTATTAAGTATAGAATTAATAAAATATAAATTATGATTTGTATGCATAATTGTCTATCACAAAAATCTAATGCATTAGTAGGTATTTCTAAATTTTTTCCATTTCCATAATACAAACACTTTACAAAATTCCAAACATTAAAATTTATTTTAAACTTTTTTTATTAATTTATTTTTACTTTAAAAATTATTTATCCGTAATATTAATAACCTTATATTCTAATTTATCAATAGTTTTAATTATATCATCGTCATTAATACTATCTTTTGAATAAACAACTGCTTTTTTATCCTTTAAACTAACCTTAACCTTAGAAACATCATTTAATTTCAATAAAGCCTCTTCAACTTTAATTTTACAATGATTACACCTCATACCTTCAATAGTAATTACCTTTTTGATTTTTCTACTAAACATAAATTACCTCTCCTTCCACCTTTTTAATCTTAATGCATTTATTATAACAGTAAAACTAGATAATGTCATAGCAAGTCCAGCAAGCATTGGATTCATTGAAATATTAATAAAATCAAATAATCCAAAAGCAATTGGAATCATACAAATATTATAAAAAAATGCCCAAAATAAATTACCTTTTATATTACTTAATGTTTTTTTACTTATATCAAATAAATTATATATTGAATTTAAATCGTTTCTCATTAAAATTACATCAGCAGAATCAGCCGCTATATCAATAGCAGAATTTAAACTTACCCCAATATCTGCAGCTGATAAACTAGGAGCATCATTTATTCCATCTCCAACCATCATTACCTTTAATCCCTTATTTTTTAACTCTTTAATTTTATTTGATTTATCCTTAGGAGAAACATTTGCAATTACTTCTTTAATACCAACACTATCAGCAATTATATTAGCAGCAATTTCATTATCACCACTAAGCATAATAACCCTTTTACCTATTTTTTTTAATTTACTTATAACCTCTTTCGCATTATTTCTTATTATATCCTTAACAAAAATAGCAGCTATAACTTTTCTATCTAAAGCGACATAAACAATACTACCATCCAAAGAAAATTCATCATTTAAAATTTTATTATCTACATTAAATCTTTCTAAAATTTTATTATTTCCTATTAAATATTCCTTATTATTAATAAACCCAGTTATCCCTTCTCCAGCAATATTTTTAAAATCAGTAACCTCTAAGTTTTTTAAATTATTCTCTTTCGCATAATACTTAAACGCAAAAGCAATTGGATGAGTAGATTTATTTTCAAGTGATGATATAATTTCAATTAAATCATTATCAGAATAAATAGAATTATTAATTATTTTAGAAATTCTTAAATTACCATAAGTTAATGTGCCAGTTTTATCAAACACTACAACGTCAATTTTATTTGCACTTTCAAGTGTCAAAGATTTCTTTACTAATATTCCATTTTTAGCACACACACCTTCACTTACCACGATTGCAAGTGGGGTAGCAAGTCCTAATGCACAAGGACAAGCACAAACTAAAACAGTTACAAAATAAACCACCGAACTATTAAAACTATATCCCAATATTAAATGAAAAATAAATGTCATAACAGCCAAACCAATAATAATCGGAACAAATATCCCACTTACCTTATCAGCAATCCTCGCAATTGGTGCTTTTGTATTTGTAGCTTCAACTACAAGCCTTACTATCTGTGATATTGTAGAATCTCTACCTATACTTTCAGCCTTATATAAAACTTCACCATCTAAATTTACACTGCCAGCAACTACCTTATCACCAATACTTTTTTTAACAGGTTTAGACTCTCCACTTATAAATGATTCATCTACATGTGAAAGGCCTTTAACTATAATTCCATCTACCGCAAATCTATTTCCTGGTTTAACAATTAAAATATCACTCTTTTTAACTTCATCAATGGATACTTCATGCTCTTTATTATTAATAAATAATATAGCTTTTTTTGGAGTAATAGATACTAAACCTTTTATAGCATCTTTAGTTTTTTCTTTACTAATACCATCTATAAATCTACCAAATTTAATTAAATAAAGAATAACACACACACTTTCAAAATATAAACTCTCTACATATTCATTCTTACCTTTTAATACCATAATCATATTAAATGTACTTAATATAAAACTTGAAATAACACCTAATGTAACAAGTGTATCCATATTTAAAGATTTATATTTAATATTTTTAAAACCACTAATAATGATATCCCTTCCAAAATATATAAAATACAAACTAAAAATAAATAAACAAACTGAATAATTAATAGGATAATTTATCATATGTAAAAAAGGTATTACAGGTAAATGTATCATATGAGACATTGAAATATATAAAACTAATAACATTATAAAACCATTAACTATATAATAAACATTTTTATTAGAAGAATTACTTTCTTCATTATAAATACCTAAAGATTTAAAACCAGCTTCACTTACAAATCTATTTAAATCATCTATGGTAATACTATCTTCATAACTTATACTTGCAGATGACATAACTAAATTTACTAAAGCATCATTTATTCCATTTTGCTTTAACAAATATTTTTCTAAGCTTGAAGAACAAGCACTACAAGTCATGCCATCTATTTTTAAAATAACCTTATTCATTTTCCACCTCGAAATATTTTTCATCATCTATAACCTTAATATTATTTGTAATCATATTCATCCAACAATTCATAGAATATACCCCTACTTTATCAGGCATAAATTCAATAATATTTTCTCCAACCTTAAGTTTCTTTTTTATATTAAAATCATTTATCATAACAACGTTATTGCACCCCGTTAAATACTTTTTAGAAACATTAATAATTAACCTAACCTTAATACCTTTTTGAACAATAATATCATCATAACTACCATAAGATAAATCTACCTTTACTTCTTGATAATCTTTATAAATAATTGAAGCTTTATAATTTTCACAATTAAAATTATAACTTATACCTAAAGTACTTAATCCTCTAAAAAACATAGCCAAAGATAATAATAAAATAAGTATAGAAGCTATTTTATTTAAAATAATTTTTCTTTTCTTTATCACATTAAATACAATCCCAATACCTAACATTAAAGGTATCGTTCCTAAGCAAAATAAAAACATTGAAAATAAACCTTTAAAAAATGACCCAGTAGATAAAGCATACACCTGCATCGCCTGAAGTGGTCCACATGGCATAAATCCATTTAATAATCCAACTATAAAAGAATTACCTGACTTAAATTTGTCTTTAAATATTAACTTAGGTAAATTAAACTTAATTATATTTAACATGTTTAAAGACATAAAAAACATTAAAATAGAGGTAAATATAATAATTATTCCATTTATTGTTTCATTAATACTAATGAAAGACCCTACTAAACCTACAATCCCGCCTAAAAAAGAATAAGAAATTAATCTTCCTAAATTATATAAAATTGGTCTTTTAATCTTATTTTCATTATTAAATGTAGTCATTAAATTAATCGCACCGCACATACTAATGCAGTGAATACTAGTTAATAATCCCGTTATAAATAACATTGCATAACTAATATTTTCATCAATAGTAGGAATTACATTAAAAATATTATAACCGAATATTTTATTAATCAAAAATATCAACAACAAAATGGAGATAAATATAATAATAAATTCTTTTAACTTTATACCTGTCTCTACCTCTTTAATATTTTCACTTATATAATTTTTTTCTGTATAATAACCTAATGAATTTACAACATTAATAATTTTAATTATATCAATTTCTTTTGAAAAAGTTACTTTAGCTATATTCCTAGTTATTTCAACATCTTTAATTTCTTTTATATTTAATAACTCACATTTTATTTTTCTCCTGCAATTATCACATGTAATACCATCAATTTTAACATATAAAATGTGCATTAATTAAGCCTCCCAATTAATTCCATTACTTCATCAATTATCCCAGGATTATCATTTTTAATATCTCTAACAACACATGTTGACAAATGATTTTTAAATATTTCATTACTAACACTTTTAATAGATTTATTAATAGCAAGAAGTTGAATTAAAACATCATTACAATATTTATCCTCATTTATCATATTTTGTACACCTCTAATTTGACCCTCAATAGTTTTTAACCTTTTAATTAATTTTTTCTTAAACTCTTCATCCCTATGTGTACTTTTTTCACAATTCATACAATGTTCACATTTCATATCATCACCACGTATAATTATAACACCCCATGGGGGTGTTGGTAAATGGTTTTTATCATAAAAATACTTATCTTATGCATTTTATAATAAAAAAGTCAATTTATGACTTCGTTTTATTATATTTCAGTGCTTTCAGCAATATATAACCTTTTTATGTTTTTTTCGCACTAAACGGTTTTTAATTTAGTTTTTTCATTTATATTATATAATAACTCATTATTTTTAAATGGTGTATCACATATTGTAATCATATCATAATCATATTGTGGGTCAACTAAAATTGTAGACAGTCCTTTTTCTATTTTATCAGTCTCTCTAGCCAAAACCATGTAGCAAATTTCGTATTTACTTTTCAGATTATATCTTGAATATATATCTTTTAATATTTGTCTACTTTCTAGATTCATTGAAAGCATTGGTATATAATTTGCATTTGCTAATCCTTCAGCGATGATTGTATAAGCATTTATAAAGCTAAGCAATTTCATTTCACTATTTTTATTTTTTAAAACATAATTATCATTTATCTCATATATAACAAAACCAGTAAAATTTGAGCCTTGATTTTCCATCAATTTAAGAATTCGTTTTAGCTCTAAAGAGGCTTCCGCTTCATCACTTGAATGTCCATATAAAAATGTACCAATTTTAATACCTTCATCTTCACATTTTTGGGCATTATCTAAATATAGCTTTTCTTCTTTTATTTTATCAACATTTCTACATGGTAACATAATAAAATTTGTTTCTTCTTTCAAATTATTAAATTCTATTTCATCTAATAATTCACCATCAGAAATTTTTTTCATTATATAATTATTAAGTTTGTTATCTTCATTGGCATTAGAATCTATGTTATGTTTTTTTTCTGTTTCTTTTTTTGTTGTTTGATTTTGTTTTTGATATATTTCTTTTAATTTCATTTCTGATACAGAGTTTAATGGAATTGTTCTTTCTGTTACTTTTATATTAGCTTTAGTTTCTTCTTTTATTTGATATTTTTGATATTCTTCTATCATCATTTCTAATGTTCTAGCATACTGAGCAGTTTCTGAATTAAACTTTGGCAAAATTATATCATAACTATCTTTATTTCCGGCTTCTTTTAATCTGTTTTCTAGATATTCAATAGCCATATTGTAAACATCGGCCCATGATTTGCGATAATATTGATCAGTTTTATCTGGAATTTTTACATATTTGATGATTGAATTTTCATCACGGCCAATATATACCAAGCGCCCCTTGGCATGCATAAATTTATTTTTTTCCAATTGTAATTTTATCCAATTGATATGATCTTGCGTAACATCTTGAATTCTTCTTTCATCCATTTGAACCATACAATCACCCGTCTATCATCTTTTAAAGTAATTATACATCCTCTTTACAATCATTGTCAATAAAATGTTGATATATTAAGGAATAATAGGATTGAACTTAATTAAAATATAGACAAGAATATTTTTAATCTATAATGACAATTATTTTCTTTTCATTTAACTTTAGTGTTTGGACATTATATTTTTTTCACAGAATAAATTTTTACTTTGTGTTGTGTCATTTATATTCCTTGTTTTCTTCTAAAGCTATTTTTATAAAGCATTTTTTACTGTAAAAAAAATAAGTCAACCTTATTTATTATTTAAAAACATGTTATCAATAATGGTTAATAAGTAATTGGCTGTATCTTTATCAATATTTTTCGCATTTTTTATAAATGATTTTGTGTCATTGAAATCTAATTTAAATTGTGAAGTATAATCTTTATCGAAGCTTTTAAAGAATACTTCTACAATTTGTTTTAATTTATTATTATCTAATTTTTCTAAACCAACGGTTGTACTTTCATGAAGTTGCTGCGACGTTTTGGAAAGTTTACTATCTATAAAATATTCACCAAATATGCCCCAAGACGTTGGATTGTGCTGTTCAAAGGCTATTTTATTACTTGCAATAACATTATAATTATCATTATTCATTATTGTTCCAACGACTGAATTAGTAGGTAAAATATTTATTAATTTTTCTTTTAATTTTTTATATTTGGCTTTATTATATTCTTCAGTTTTAAATCCTGGACCATCAAAATTATAAACAGATTTTATTTTTTTAAATTTATTTGATTCCATACTACTTACCATAGCTAAATTGCCGCCTTTAGAATGACCTACAACATATATTTCATTATCTAAAAATGATATGTTTTTATTTAAATAATCAATTGCTTTTTGTTGTGTGTAAGTTGGATATTCATAAGTTAATCTAAGGTTTTCAAGCCATCCTATCATTGAACCATCTGTTCCTTTAAAACTAATTATTGTTTCACAATTTGTTCTAAAAGTAGCTGCTCCAAATTGTGTTTTTTCTGTTCTTATGTTTTTAAAATTACTAACTTCTAATTCATTATATCTTTTAGAATTTTTTATAATTTCTAATATTTCATAAGAAATTGGTGCCATCATTCCTGGTAAATTATTTTTAAATTTTAAGGAATAATTATAAAGTTCTTTTATATTTTTTTCTTCACTAAATGAAGCTACTGGAAGGTATACTAAAATAGCACACATTAAGTTATCAATAGCATTCCAGTGTACATCTTGTAATGAAGTGTTTTTATAATATTTTAAATAGTCATATATTGTATACATTAAATCACCCATTATTATAATACAGCTTTATTTAAAATAATGCTATATACTTTTAGCAGATAATTTTTTTTATCATAAAATATTAAGGAAAGAAGTGATTTTTTGTGAACAGTAAAATAAATAAAATTTTAAAAGAAGGAAAAGCATGCCGAGATAAAATAGGTCTTATTGGTCCGACGGGTCCAAAAGGAGATACTGGCCCAACGGGTCCAACAGGACCAACGGGGTCTTCGATTAGAATGGCATATTTAGTTACTTTTAATCATGAAAATATGCCAGATGGTGTTGAAATTTCTACTTTAGAAAAAATTCCAATAGAAAAGAAGGAGTTAGATCCTTCAAACTTGGTTTCAATTAACAATAATTCTATTAAATTTAATGAAATTGGATATTATAAAATAACTTGTATAACTTATGCAATTCCAAAATTAAATGATACTCCTAATCCGGATACTGATTTTGTTAGTATTGGTTTAAAATTAAATAATACAGATAATATTTATATTGGATCTAGTCACTGGATATATGATGATTCATCATCTCAAATAATTGCTCAAGGAATTATTTCGGTAGAAAATATAGAAAATGAATATTCACTTGTTAATTTAGGTAAAAATTCTATTTTTATAAATACCCCTAGTTTAAATAATATAAGTTCTATTTCATATTTTTCCAATTCATGTTTGACCATTGTAGTTGAATATATTGGAAGATAAAATGTTTTTTTACAATTGATTAATTTTATCTTTAACAATTTTACTTACAATTGTCATATCAGCTTTGCCTGTAATTTGTGGTTTAATTTCTTTCATAATTTTGCCCATATCTTTTGTTGATGTTGGTTTAATTAATTCAAATACTTTATTAATAATTTCTTCTATTTCTTCATTTGATAATTGTTTAGGTAAATATTCTTTTAATATTTCTATTTCGTTTTGAGTTTTTTCTATTAAATCCTCTCTATTACCCTTTTCAAATTCAACGATTGAATCTTTTCTTGATTTGATTTCTTTTGAAATTACATCAAGTACTTCTTCATCTGACAATTCATGTTTTTTATTTAGTTCATTCATTTGCATTGAACCTTTAAGCATTCTAATTACGGCTAATCTTTCCTTATCTTGATTTTTCATAGCAGTCTTTAAATCTTCTATTATTTGATTTCTCATAATTTTCCTCCATTAAAGTAAAAAAGCTATATATTAGCTTTTTAATAATCACGATTTTCACGTCTATTACGACGGCGAGTGTTTTTTATGCCTTCTTTTTTCGCGTTTCTTCTTCTAATTCCTGGTTTTAAATAACCATCTTGTTTTTCTCTTAAACGTGCTAGGGAGCCATCTTTACTATTGGAAGCTTTTAAATTTCTTAAAGCACCATCAACATTACCATTTCTAACTACTACTTTTGTCATAAAAATCCCTCCCTTCCACTTGACTAAGGATATTATAACACGCACAAAATGGTTTTTCAAGCAAAATTTAACAAAAGTAAGCCTTTAAGCTTACTTTATTTTACATGTTTTATTGGAAGTTATGTATCTTATGGTACTGCCAATACTTTTGCCTAATTCTATTAAAAGTGACATGCCTCTAATAACGGCATTAATTAAAGTTGTACTGGCACCGCCATTAATTAATTTTAATTGTTTTTCTGTTAAAATCATGATCTACACTTAGTAGGATTAATGAATCCTTCAACCGCACTAATTAAAAATGCTAAAGCACCACCAACGAATGCCCATATTCCATAACCCCCGCCTGTTATTTTCATGAGTTTTTGATTGCTTAATTCCATACCTAAGTTTGACAGTTGTAGGTCTAAAATAGCATGGCAAGTATTGAAAATACTTG
>CAVKUP010000038.1:0-10921 GCA_963659735.1 bacterium | reverse complement strand
CCTTAAAAAATCTTTTTTCCTTATTGTTTGTCATATGTAAGCCTTTCTAGAGGAATCATCTCCTCATATATAACATACGATATAAATTATTAATTTCCTTTTTATAATCAAAAAAAATTAAAAGTTTTTATACTTTTAATTTAATTAACACTGTTGCTTTGGCATTTAAATTTAGATCTGCTATTTTACAAAATGGCTTTATAATAAATTTACAAAAAAAGACAGTTAAATTTAACCATCTTTATAATTTAATTATTTATTATAATTAGAACCTGAAATTTGTTGTTGACCCATTTGAACTAATCTTTTAGTAATTTCTCCACCAACTGAACCATTAGCTCTACTTGAAGCATCAGGACCCATCTTAACGCCTAATTCACTAGCAATTTCATATTTCATTTGTTCAATTGCTTGTTTAGCGCCAGGAACTACTAAACGTGAGTTATTATTTGTCATGAATTTCACCTCCTGTACATTAATATATTGTGTACATTTGGTGTTTTAATACGTTTTTTAAATTGGAAATTTTTGTTAAAGAAGATCATCAAAATTATCTTCTAAATTTGTAATGACTTCTATATTGTCAATTGTTTTATCAATTAATGATTCAAAATCAAATGATTTTTCATATTCTATAGCTTTATTAATATCAGGTTTTATAACTGGATGTTTAGGTAAAAATATTGTACAGCAATCTTCATAAGGTAAAATACTAGTATTATATGTACCAATTTTTCTTGCAATATCTATTATTTCTAATTTATCAAAACAAGCAACAGGTCTTATAACAGGAATATTTACAACACTATTTATACAAACCATACTATCTAATGTTTGACTAGCAACTTGACCTATACTTTCACCATTAATTAAAATTTTAGCATTTATTTTTAAAGCATATCTTTCCGCAATACGATACATCATTCTTCTCATAATAGTTATCATATAATTATCAGGACAATTTTTATAAATTGCTTCTTGAATTTCAGTAAAAGGAACAACATGAACCTTAATATGGCCAGAATATTTATTAATTATATTAGCTAAAGAAATTACTTTATTTTTAGCATCTAAACTAGTATGAGGTGGTGATTCAAAATACATACATTCAATACTAACTCCTCTTTTTAAAGTTAAATAACCTGCAACAGGACTATCAATACCACCACTTAACATAAGTAAACCTTTCCCTTGAACGCCAACAGGATATCCTCCTGCCCCTTTAATTTCATCAATATATATAAAAGTTCCCTCACTACGTATCTCAACTGTTAAAGTAATATCAGGATTATGAACATCAACTAAAAAATTAGAATTTTTTAAAATTTCGCCACCTAATTTTTTACTATAATCCATTGAATGAATTTGAAAACTCTTATCCGCTCTTTTAGTAACAACCTTAAAAGTTTTCTTACTCTTATCCATAATTTCTAATGATTTTTTTAAAACATCTTCTAAATTATTATCTACTTTATAAGCAATAACTATACTAAATACTCCAAAAATATTTTTAAGTTTTAAAGCAATTTTAGAAGCATTATTACATTTAATATACATTCTTACTTTATCTTTTGAAATTAAAACATCTTCATCTTTTAATACTCTTTCTATATTTTGATTTAAAATATTAATAAACATTTTTCGATTAGCTTTTTTAGTAGTTAGCTCACCATATTTAATCATAATTAATTCATTCATATTAACTCCTCATTTCTTCAGTAATTATACTATTTTTTTAACAATTTTAAAAGATAAAAACTTTCCAAAAGGAAAGTTTATTCACCACTACCATATAACTTTAATAATTTATCATAAATTCCAGGTTCAAGTTTATTTAAAGAATTTATTGTAAGTTCTAATGATTTCTGATAATCACCTTTATTAAATAAAACCTCAGAATAATTTAAATTTCTATCAATTTCTTTTTCAGATGAACGATATCTATTACCATAAACAATAGCCATTTCCGCAAACATAGCAGTTTTCATCATTTCTTTAGTCTTACCATATAATTTTAAGGCTAAATCTCTAGCCGTATCAACTCTTGTATTTAATGTTTCAATTGTTATTGGCTTTCTATCAAGTTCTTTAATAATTTCCCTCATAGCCTCCATTGCTTCTTTTAATTCAACATAATAATTATTAGGAATAACAGGAAGATTAAATGAACGAATTTGCTTTTGAGAATTTTTTAATAAATCTTCAACTTCAGAGAGTTGTTGTCTAGCTCTCATCTCATCATCATGCATATTTCCAATAACGTTTAATGTAGAATCTAATTTGTTTTCAACATTTGAAAGTCTGATAACTAAAGTTTCAATTTCTTCAGTTAATTTAGAATATGCGAAGCTATGATTATTAGTATGTGAAATTAAAGTTTTATAATCTTCGTTTAATTTATCTAAGTCATTCTTAACATCACACAAAGCCTTGATATTATCATCAGCTAAACTATACATATTTTTTAAATCATCTATTTGATCAAAAACATCATTTACTAAAACATTTATTTTCTTTAGCTTAGTTTGTAAAGTTTTATTTGCTTCTTCATAATCTGCCTTAATAACTTTTTCTTTTTCAAAATCAGTAAATAAATTTTCAAAATATTCAGTTAATACTTTTAAATCGAATAAACTATCTTCAATATTCAAAACCTTAGCTCTATCTAAAATGTCAGATATTTTTTTCTTAGCTTCTTCAATATTATATTCAACATTTAAATAATCTAAAGGATATCCTTCAGAAACCATTTTATTATATATATTTTCAATTTCTTCCATTTTTTTAGGTAAAATACCTTCAGCAATCAAAACAATAGATGGTAGTTCATCAATAATTACTTCCATATGTTTTAACATTTCATTAATTGCTTTTAAAATAGTAGGAACTTCAGTATATTCATTATTTTCCATAAGTATTTCAAAATCTTCAAATCTTTTAGTAATATTTTCAAATTGTAAAGCAACTATTTTAGAAAACGGTCCAAATTCACCTTCAGTTTCCTCATATTTTTCATACAAATCACGATATTTAGCTTTTAATTTGGTAATACTTCCCCTATTTCTTTCCTCACTGTTAGTAATTTCTTTAATTTCATTTAGTAAAAAAGCAGAAGAAGCTCTTACTTTATATATTTCCATCTCTAATTTAGCAATCTTATACATGGTACTTTTATAATCTTTTTGTGATAAAGAATATTCAGCTTCTATTAACATATCAGTAATTTTAGGAATTTTAATTTCCTTTATATCATTTAGTCTTTCTTTCCAATTATTATAAAGAATTTCTAACTTTTCATTTCCTAAGTACTCTTCAACTTTAGCAAGTTCAGGTCCTACTGGTGAAGTATCTAATCTATTTTTTTGATAATCTAAATTTTCAATTATTTTTTTATACTTTTTCTTTTTTCTTTTTTTCATTATGAACAAAGAAAAAAGGAAAAGAACAAAAGCAGTAGTAAAAGACGCTGCTATTACAACAATATTATCCATGTACATCACCTATTATAATTGTATCAAATAAGTAATATAAAGTCCATAAATTTTAAAATTTTAAAATCCAAGCCTCAAATCCGCCAACAATACTAAACACACTATAACCTTTTATTCTAAGTATTTGAACAACTTTCCTAGAAGTAATTCCATACTGACAATATATATAATATGTTTGATTTTTATGTAAATATTTTTCAGGATTACTTAAAAGTAAATCAGCATTAATGTTCAAAGAACCAGGAATATGATTATCATTAAACTTTTGAATAGACCTAATATCAATAATATTAGGATTATTTAATTTTAAAACATCATCAATCGTAATAAACAAAATATCACCTTCTGTTTTATTATATGTTATAAAAAAATATTAAACATTTAAAAAAACTAAAAAAAACTGAATAATCAGTTTTCATCGTCATCGGCAAAGAAATCATCAAAAAATTGATCATCAGTAACATAATTATTTTCTTTGATACTAATTTCTTTAACTTCATTTTTATTATCCTCTTTAGAATTATTATTTTGTGATATAACAGCATTATTAACTTTATTAGTAATTTTGGCTGCAAAATCAGAAGTAGAAATAGAATTTTTTAAAACAGGTTTTTCTTTTAAAGTCTCTTTAGAAGCTAATTTCACCGGCATTTTAATTGGTTCAATTTTAGCAATTGGAACCGATTTATTAGTTTTATCTTTTGATTTTTTTTCACGTTCAGCAATTGCATTATCAATATTTTTAAGCATATCAGGCATACTCATTTGTTTTTTGTTTTCTAAATTTATAGCTGTTTCTTGTGGTTTTTCTATTGTATTTTTTTGTGTTTTTTCACGCTCAGCAACTGCCTTATCAATATTTTTTATCATATCTGACATACTCATTGGTGATTTTTTTTCATTACCTTTTATATTAGCACCAGGCATAAGTTGGCTTAAAAGTTTATTCATACTTTCTTCTTTTTTTGTTTCTCTTGCTTTATCAACAAAAGATTTTAAATCAAATGTATGAAGTTTTTCTTTTTTTCTAGTTGGATAAGATGCCTTTTCACAATCATCGCCCCAATTAATTTCATAATTTAATTTTAATTTTGTTCTAAATGGTGGCATACGCAATCTCATTAAAATAATTTCACCCATTTTTAATGTTTGAAGATCACTTACAGAAATTAAAGGTCTAGTTTCTTCAATGGCTTTACCGTCTTTATCTTTTTTATCAGTCTTAACTTTTACCTCACCACAAACTTTACTAATCTCTTCTAAAGCATCAAGTTCACTACTAATTAAATAAATGGTGTTGGTGCAGTTACCTCTTATTGTCTTTCCTTTTTCCTTACCGTAAACTTCATCGAGTTGAGCATAGTTTTGAATAACAAAGAAAAATCTCATACGTCTACTACGGGCAGCTGAAACCATTGCATCAACATCTTTTAAAGGTGGCATATTAGCAAACTCATCCAATATAAAATTGGTTCTATATGGTAATTTGCCACCAGACTTTTGAGCATAGTCAACTAAAGTTTCGTAACATTGTTTTAAGAAAATAGTAACTAAAGAATGATATGTTTTTTTCTCATCTTGAATAACAATAAATACAGCAGTCTTTTTTCTACCAATATCTTCAAATTCAAAATCGCTATGAGAAAGCATTTCTGATAAGTTTTCACGTGAAGCAAATAATCTTATTTTTTGTTTTAATACTGATAAAATACTTCCCTTAGTTTCATTAGGAGCTGAAATTGTAGAAGATGCACTTACAAAAGCAGGAGAAGAAGGATCTTTAGTTAATTTAAAATATTCATTAGAATAAGTTGAATTAGGTCCACATCTATCCTCACCAATAGATGTAAATAAATTAACACTGTTTAAATTAATTTCTTCTTCCTTAGCATCTTCAAACAAACCAAGACAAATACCAGAAAAATAATCAGCTGCAGTTTTTTCCCAAAATGGGTCATTACTTTGAGCATTTTCATCATACAAAATATTCATAGCTAAATCATCCGTAAGTTCATTAGCTTTATCACCATTACCTTCTTTAAAATATTTATAAGGCAAATGTAAAGGATTCCATCCACTACCTTGTTGAGGATTACGGAAATTCAAAAGAACAACATTATATCCTCTTTTTTTAAGCATCTCAGCAGTAGTTTCATATATCTCACCTTTTGGGTCTGTAATAATCATAGATTCATCATGCTTAGCAAGTGAATGAACTAGTGGAAAAATAGCGACTTGAGTTTTACCCGCACCAGTAGAACCGATAATTAAATTATGTCCTTCACCATCATCAACCCACATTTTTTTACCATCATTAATCAAAGGAAGTCCACCTGCCTCAGCAGTTTTATCTTGAACTTTAACCATTTTTAATTCTTTTTTTAACTCATCTGCTGAAAGCCATCTAGAATAACCTTTTGAATCTTTTTTAGCTTCAGTAGAAAATCCAAACCCCTTTTCTCTATCAAAAAATTTATCTTTAACACTAAATAAACTTGCAACTAAAGCAATAATATAGCAAACAATTGTTAATCCAAAATAACCTGGTGCGAAAGCTGGAAAAGGATTAAATCCATAAAAAGGATGATCTAAATCACCTTTTGCAAATTGAATAATATTTAAAAGTGCAACCGCAACAAAATAAAGTAAAATTATACAATATCCACCAAACATAATCCAATCTTTTTTATCAGCTCTAAATTTTAATTTCATGATAAACCTCCCCACAAACTAACTTTATTATAACACAAAAGAAACAATATTTGTTTAATATTGCTATTTTTTTAATATTCTTCAGTAGGCAAAGTAATTATTACTTTAGTAAATTCATTTTCTTTAGATATATAATCTAAACATCCATTATGTGCTTGAATTATTTCATTAGAAAGTGATACACCAAGACCGGTTCCTCTTTTTTTTGTTGTATAAAAAGGCTGTTTTATTTTACTTAAAAGACTATCACTCATACCAATTCCATTATCTTTTATAGTAATTATAACTTTATCCCCTTCTAAAATCTCATCAATTTCAATTTTACATTTTTTATTTTTATCCTTAGCTTCAATACTATTTTTTAAAACATTAATAAAAACTTGAGTTAATCTATTATAATCCGCACTTATATATATTTCATCATCAATAATATTATTAATAATCTTAATATTATTTTTAAAGCATAATAAATCTACATTTTTAACAACATCTTCAATAAGCATATTTATATCAATTATATCTTTATTAATTTTAAGCTTATTCATTGCCAAAAAATCTTCTAGTAAAAGTAATGTTCTATCAACCTCTTCTTTTAAAATAGGTATATATTTTTTACTATGATTTAAGTTATTAACATTAAACATATCTAAATAACCTTTACAAACTGCGATAGGATTTTTAATTTCATGTGTTATTCTAAATAATGATGTCTTAATTTGCTTATCATTTTCTATCTGTTTTACCGTCATATGAAGATTTAATATTTTTTCAGTTTGATTTAATAAATATATTAAAAATGAAGAAAGAAAATATAGACAAATCCCAACAATAATTTCTTTAATAAAATAATTTTTTAAAAGTAAAATTGTAATAAAAGTTTTAACACATGAAAAGATTAAAATATATGTATTCATCTTTACAGAAGCTTTTAAATAAAATAAATAATAAAATAAATATTCTAAAATTAAAATAATTAAATAATCATTATAAAAATTATAGTAATATAAAACCATAATAAATGAAGTAATTAAACCAGAAAATTTTGATTTTTTTAAATAAGCCAGTAACAAAGGAATATTAATAACAATAAACGGCATTCCTTTGTATAATGGTCTTGCATATTTTAAAATTAAATATAAACTAGAAAAAACAGTTACATTAATTAATAAATCTCCTTCTTTTTTATTAAAAGTCTTCGCATAAGCAATATAAAGCAAATAAACAGTTAAAGGCATACCGGCCAAAATCAAATCTAAAAGTAAAGTATCAAAAAATTCCATTTCTATCACCGACATTATTTTACAATATTTACCATGTCGAATTTTGTCGAAAAAAGAAAAAAACTGTTATTTTTTAAAAACTAACAGTTTTGCTAAAACATAATTTGCTACTATAATAACTACCTGATCAATTAATTTACTTATTGTATCATTTATATGCATAATACTATAAAGTATAAACATTAAAGCAATATCCATAATAAGAGAAACAATTCTTGATCCAAAGAAACTACTTAATTCTTTTAATTTTTCACTACCTTTTGTATTACTTTTAAAAACAAACTTTCTATTTGTAACATAAGCAAACAAAACTGAACAAATCCACGCTATTACATTCGCAATTTGAATATCTAAATCTCCTTTAGCCGAAAATATAGTACTAATAAGTACAAAATAAACAAATAAATTAATTAAAGTAGTACATCCTCCAACAATTACATAATTAATAATTTCTTCATATTTTAAATAAATTTTTTTAATCATAACTAACTACACTCTTTCCCACATTCATCTACATATTTATATTGATTATTAGAATCAAAAAATATTTATCATTTGTTTACCATTTGCCGAATCAATGATACTTTTATTTATTAAATAACCTTCAGACTTTAACCTAGATATATCACAAGACTTTGAAGGTAGATTTCCTACATTATCAGTACCCCATCTTTGTGCAGCTTTAACAACAATTCTTTTTATTCGGCCAAAGTATCTTTTTTAGATACATTTCTATTATACTTGAAACTACAATGGTAGCAATAACTGATTACTGTTAATAATTCAACTAAAACCCTTTTCACCTCTACCACCTATTTTAAATTATACGTGGTTTCATTGTTAGTGTCAATTAATAAACAAGATACAAATCTGCATCTTGTTTACTGTTTTACTTTGAATATTTTCTGTTATACACCTTTATTATAGTACGAATAAGTATTTCCTTCTAAGTAGTTTCGGACCCAACCACACCAAAATTTATGATTATTTACAAGTAAATGAAGTTGTAAATACCTATTACCGTTAATATCTGAAATATCTAATTTGTTAATTTCATTTAACGTTGTTGAATAATTATTTGTATTCCAATTTGAAGTATTATCAGTAATAATATTTCTCCAATATCTTATAACTCCTTGGCTAGTTGAATAAGCACTACCACAGTCATCACCATTACAATAACAATCTAATCGTATTGCCCAAGATATATAATCTGTTAAATCATATGTACTATTTGTTGCATAATTATTTCTAGAATTTGTTACAGTTGTTGCATCCATCCTTACATAATCATTACTAGAATCGTATTGAAGCGGAATTTTATATACATCATAATTGGTGTTAGACCATAAGCTTATATTATTATTGTTATAATTAGAACCTTTACCTTGGTAAAACCAAATATAATCATCTTTTTTCCATGTTGGATAAACCGTAATCGTACCAGTACAATTTGGAACTGTAAATGATGATGTTGTTGTAGTTGTTATATTACCATTTTGACATACTATAGTTGCTCCTTGATATGTAAAACCTGATGTTGCCGTTGGTTGAATAGTTACACTATTTCCTATACTTTCACTAGATTTACTTAATGATATGTTTCCACCTTTAACTTTTTCTACAGCTAAAACACGCTCTGTTCTAACAATATAACTACTGCTTGCTGTATTAGTACCACCTGATACTTTTGCAACTATAGATCCATCTTCTGTAAATGAAACTGAAGCCGTTTTAGAAGTTACAGTAACTTCTGTTTCATCATCTTTTTGATATGTACACGTATATGTTGAACCGCATTCATAAGGATAAGTTATTTTTACTGTTTTTGTAGTTGTTCCACTTTCAGTAAATGTAGGTGTTTCCATATTTTTTGTTTTAACAGCATACTTATTATTAAAGTAATTTGTTAAACTTGTAACTTGTTCTTGAGAAAGTGTTCCATCATAAAGCATAGCCTCTTTTAGAGATATATTAGAATAATAAGAATGTGAACCACTTGCATTTGGATTTGCACCTAAAAATATCGACATAGCTGAAGTTGTTAATTTAGAAGCTGTTGTAGTTGCTACCAATACTCCATCCATATATAATTTTACATTAGTTCCATCAAAAGTCCCAATCATTACATAATATTGATCAGAATTAATAGCATTACCTCTAGCATATTTCCATCCACTTCCATCTTGTACTGTAAAATATGGAATATTATCACTACTAATACCAATACCTTCTCCAGCACCTTCCCAGTTACCGAAAAACTCAAATGTTTTACTAGCAAGTGAAGCTTTTACATATGCAACATAACTTACTGTATTATTAAAATTATAATTAGACAATCCTAAATCAACATAATCATTAGATCCATCAAACAATAATTCATTATTATAAAATCCACTTGTTTTTGTATTATCAAAATTGTTTAATGTTCCATCATTGCCTTTACCACTTTTATCTTTTAACGTAGTAGTCGTATTTTCATTATTATCTGCAGAACCCCAGAATATTAAATTAGTTTTAACTACATTATCTTCCCCAGCTACGGTTTCTTCCTTTGTCTTTCCAAGCTTACTTGTTACTCTTACTTTTACTGGGTAATATGTATCTTTTGTTAATCCTGTAAAAGTATATGTATTGCTGCTAGATTCTATCCAAGTAGAACCATCATCTTTAGAATATTCATATTTAGAAATCCCTGAAGTTGCTGAAGCTTTTGCAACTACAGTAATTGAATTTGTTGTTGACGTGTATGCTAATGATACATTTATCTCTTCTGTATCATAAGCACAATTATCTAATACTGTTACTGCAGATACTCCGCTATAAGAAAACATGGCATCCGTAGTAGCATATGATGTATTCCATTTAGAACCTACATTAATTTGTTTTAATTTAGTTGTATTTTGAAACATTGCATTCATAGCTGTTACTTTACTCGTATCAAATGAGCATAAGTTTAGTTTAGTGAGACTGCTGCAATTATAAAACATATGACCCATTTTCGTTACTTTACTTGTATCAAAGTTGCTTACATCTAAACTAGTGAGACTGCAGCAACTTACAAACATAAACCCCATATTTGTCACTTTGCTTGTATCAAAGTTGCTTACATTTAAACTAGTGAGACTGCTGCAATTATCAAACATACCACTCATATTTGTTACATTGCTTGTATTAAAATTACTTAAATCTAAACTAGTGAGACTGTTGCAAACAGAAAACATCGTACCCATATCTGTTACTTTACTTGTATCAAAGTTGCTTACATTTAAACTAGTGAGACTTCTGCAATTATAAAACATCTGCACCATACTTGTTACATTGCTTGTATCAAAGTTACTTACATTTAAACTAGTGAGACTGTTGCAACCAGAAAACATACCACTCATATTTGTTACATTGCTTGTATCTAGATTTTCTAAATTCATCGATGTTGTT
>CAVKUP010000037.1:0-11261 GCA_963659735.1 bacterium | reverse complement strand
AGAGCAATTTCTATAATTACTCTTCATTTTTGCGTACTATAGTCTGAATAGTTACAAAAAGTGAAAAAATTTACATTTTTATTAATTTTTAATAAAAGAGTACTTAACAAAAGTATCTTTTTTATTGTGTAAAAAACGAAAGGAGATGTGATATATGAATTATGCAATATTTAGAAGTGAACCTATTATGACTACAAATGATTTAGCACAAATTGGATCTCATAATCAAAGAGAAAAGAAAGCTTATAAATCTAATCCTGATATAAGAATAGAGGATAGTTATAAAAATATACAATTAGTTCCATTGAATTATAAATATGTTAAAAGATTTCACGAATTGACCAAGGAATATGAAAAACAACATAATGAAAAGATGAAAACGGAAAGAAAAGAAAGACAAAGAACCTATACTCAAATGGTTAATCATTCAAGAAATTGTGTAGCAGATGAATTATTATTTACTGCATCACCAAAGTTTTTTGATAATATGAGTGAAGAAGATATAATGAAAAGGGCAAATACTTGTATGGAGTTTGTATATAATGATTTAGGTTATACAAGAAAGCAAATCCTCCATGCAACTATTCACTTAGATGAGAAATCTCCCCATATTCATTGTGTAGTGATTCCATTAGTTAAAAAATTAGATAAAAGAACTAATACTGAAAGATGGACAATATCTAAAAAACAATATATTAGAGATAAAATACACTTATCTCAGTTACAAGACAAATATCACGAAAGACTTGTTGATGCAGGCTTTGATTTGGAAAGAGGTATTAAAGGAAGTAGTAGAGAACACCTAAAAACAAAAGAGTTAAAGAAAACAACACATTATTATGAAAATAAAACCCAAATAATTAATAAAAATTTAGATAAAGCAATAAATGATTTAAATGAAAAAATGAAAACTACTAAAAATACTATTTTTGATAAAGAATATGTCAAAGTTAAAAGAGAAACTTTTGATTCAATGAACAAAGTTATTAAAGAAACAAAAAAGGTAGTGGAATTTGGGCCGAAAATAGAACAATTATTTAACGAAGTAAATAATTTTACTAAAAGTCATCAAACATTAGAAAAGGAAAATAGTAATCTTAAACGAGAAGTTAAATCACTTGTTACTAGAAATCAAAATTTAACAGCCGAAAATAATAAATTAAAAAATTATATTGATGCTATATTGGAGACAATTAAAAAGTTCTTTAGAAAGATATTACAATTTGGTAATGATTATGCAAAAAATGAAATCTCTATTGAAGTAAAAGATTATTATGATAATAAAGATTTTGATATGGAAGATGTTGTTAAAATATCACGAGGTACTACTAAAGAAGATGAATTATTTGATTATATAGATGCACCTGATTATTTGAAAACAAATAAAACCAAAAACACTAAGGAAAAAGATGACTATGAAATTAGTTTATAATAATTTTTAATAATATGTTGACACGTGCCTTACACACGGGTGTATCATTATTAATGAAAGAAGGGATAAATATATGGAAAAAATAATTTTTATGAATGGTAGTCCTAATAAAAGTGGTAATACTTTTAGAATAGGAGAAGAAATTTTAAAAGGAATTAGTCATGATATTTTACAGATGTCTGATTATAAAGTAAGTCAATATGGGCAAGTTTATGAAGATGATGAAATTAATAAAATTTTTGAAAAAATAAAAAATGTAGATACTATTGTAATAGGAGCTCCAGTTTATTGGTATACAGTTTCCGGAATTGTTAAAACTTTTATTGATAGGTTATATTTACTTCCAGAAGCCGAAGTTTTAAAAGGAAAAAACTTATATTTCTTTGCTCAAGGTTCTGCTCCAGATGAATTGGCAAGACAAAGTATCACTTTTTTAGCAACTAGAGTATCAGAACTTATGGGAATGAATTTAAAAGATGTCGTAGTTGATTCTAGTGATGGAAATAAAATTGTAAGTACAATGTCTATTTGCAAGTAAGAACAATATGAGAAAAATTATATTGATTTTAGGAATAATTGTATTATTATTAACTGGATGTTTAATAATGATTAAAGGAAAGCAAGAGATGAATGATATAGATTATTTTACAAAAGATACTAAAGTAGTAGATGTTATAAATAATAGTTCTTTTAAAGATTTTGGTAAACTTATATTTCCTACAGACAGAACCATAGACAAAAATATGACTTTGGAAAATTCTAAAGATTTATATATTTGGTATAACTATATAAATACGGATAAAACTGTAGAAATTGTAAATTATATGAAAGAACAAACAGATTCTGGCAAGCAAATATTTTATCCGATTTATACTGAAGAAGAAATGAAAAGAGAACCTGAAAAAAGAAATACAGGAATATTTTATTTTAGAGGTACAGAAAATAATAAGTTTGCTATTTTAAATGCTGGTTATAGTGTAGATGGTGGAATGGGTGCTTTATAATAAAAAATGGTTGGCATAAAAGTCAATCATTTTCTGTTTTAATTAAATAACTAAAATATTTTCTCTTACCAGATAAAACATCTTTATAAAAATTCTGTTTCCAGTGAACAAAGTCAATCGCATCTTGTATCTCTTGCTTTTTATGTTCTAACTCACGAAGTTTAGCATCTAAAATATCTTGTCTTTCAGGTATAGAAGGTTCACCTTGTAAACATAACTCTAAATACTCTTTCATTTCTATAATACTCATACCACATTTTTTTAGGCAAGATAGATTTTTAATCCAGTTAATGTCGTTATCGTCAAACACACGATAATTACTTTTATTCCTTTTAACATTTGGAATTAATCCTTCATTACAATAGAATTTTAAAGCATCATAGGTTAAACCTGTTTTATTACAAGTTTCTTTCATTGAATATAATTTTTCTGTTTTTGTCATAATTTTCACCTCTTAGTACATTCTAAAACAATGATGTAACACACAGTCAATAAAAAAATAAAAAAAATTGCTAAAAAAGTATTGACCGTGTCTAACACACGACATTTATAATTATATTGTTAATTGACATGATTGTCAATGAGAAAGGGTGAAAAATATGGAATATGTAAAACTTAACAATGGCGTAGAAATGCCAATTTTAGGATTTGGAGTTTATCAAATACCTAAAGAAGAAACAAAAAGATGTGTATTAGATGCTATTAAAGTAGGATATAGAAGCATTGATACTGCACAAAGTTATTTTAATGAGGCTGAAGTTGGAGAAGCAATTTCTGAATGTGGTGTACCAAGAGAAGAACTATTTATTACAACAAAAGTATGGATTGATAATTATGGCTATGAAAATTGTAAAAAATCAATAGAAGAATCACTAAAAAAATTAAGAACTGATTATATTGATTTAGTATTACTTCATCAACCATTTAGTGATTATTATGGAGCATATAGAGCTTTAGAAGATTTATATGAAGAAGGAAAAATTAGAGCAATTGGTGTATCAAACTTCTATCCAGATAGACTTTCTGATATATGTTTATTTGGAAGAAAAGTAGTGCCAGCAGTAAATCAAGTAGAAACAAATCCAATTAATGCTCAATTTAAAGCACAAGAAAATATGGAAAAGTATGGAGTACATATTGAAGCGTGGGCACCATTTGGAGAAGGAAGAAATGGCTTGTTTGAAAATGAAACTTTAGTTAATATTGGTAAAAAATATAATAAGAGTTCAGCTGGGGTTATACTTCGCTGGCTAATTCAAAGAGGTGTTATTATTGCTTGTAAAACTACTCATATAGAAAGAATGGAACAAAACTTTAATGTGTTTGATTTTGAACTTTCAAAAGAAGATATGGAAAATATTAATAAATTAGATACAAGTGATAGTTTGTTTTTCAATCATCAAGATCCAAAAATGGTTGAATGGTTTGATAGTATTGTTAAAGACAGAAGAACAAATGAAGATTGTCGTAATGATAAAAAGAATTGGTAAGGTGTATTTATGAATAAGAAAATAATTATAGGAGTTTTGACGGTTATTGTAATTGCAATAATAGGAATTGGAGGATATTTTCTACTAAATAATAATGATAAAACAAAAGAAAACGAAAATACTTCTACTAATAATCCTATTGTAAATGAACCTGCTCTAGATAATAAAGAAGAAGATGTATCAAATGATACAAATACTTCATCTAATGGAAAAACACTTGTTGTGTATTATTCAGCATCTGGTTCAACTAAAAAAGTGGCAGAAGAAATTGCTCAAAACTTAAATGCCGACCTTTTCGAGATAGAACCAGTAGATACTTATACATCAGATGATTTGAATTGGACAGATAACAATTCAAGAGTAACAAGAGAACATAACGATGAATCATTAAGAAATATTAAATTAAAAAATACTAAAGTTTCTAATTGGGATAATTATGATACTATTTTAATTGGTTATCCAATTTGGTGGGGTATTGCTGCATGGCCAGTAAATAACTTTGTTAAAGATAATGATTTTACTGGTAAAACAGTTATTCCTTTCTGTACTTCTGCATCAAGTGGACTTGGACAAAGTGGTGAACTATTAAAAAAAATGGCTAAAGGTGGAACTTGGAAAGAAGGACATCGTTTTAGTTCTGGAGCATCAACATCTGAAATTAAAACATGGACTGATAGTTTAAAGTAAGAGGTATAAGCTATGAATAAAAAATTAATTATAGGAATTATTGCAGCTGTATTTGTTGCAATAATAAGTATTGGTGGGTATTATTTATTAAAGAGCAAATCAACTACGAATTCTCCAACTGAAACGAAACAACCAGAAGAAGAAATAAAGGTTGGAGATGATAATTCTGGTCTAAATAAAGAAGATAAAAAATCTTTAGTAGTTTATTTCTCTGTTCCAGAAACTGATGATCCAAATAAGAAAATGACTACTGAAGAAGAAAATAGTGCAATCGTAGTTGATGGGAAAGTTTTAGGCAATACAGAGTATGCTGCAAAGTTAATTAAAGATTTTACTCAAGCTGACATTTATAGAATTGAACCTAAAAATCCTTATACAACTAATCATAGTGATTTAGTTTCCTTAGCTAAAGAAGAACAAGAAAAAGATGTACGACCTGAAATAAAAAACAAAATAAGTAATTTTGATGACTATGAAATTATTTATGTCGGTTATCCAATTTGGTGGAGTGACATGCCACAGATATTATATACATTTTTTGAATTATATGATTTTAATGGTAAGACAGTAATACCTTTCTCTACTCATGGAGGAAGTGGACTTGCCGGAACAGTAAGTACAATTAAAAATAAATTAACAGGGGCAACTGTTATCCAAAATGCTTTTACTATTTCTAGAAATAATATGGAACAAGCACCAACTGAAATTGAGTCATGGCTAAAAGAAATAAACTTGATTTAAATGAATAGTAAAATAAGATTAATAGTTGATATATCAATGTTTATATTAACTTTCTTCCTTATGAATGTTAATTTTATTTCTCCTTTATGGCATGAAATATTTGGAATTACTATTACTCTTCTTATTATAATTCATTTAATTTTTAACTCTAAATGGATAAAAAATATAACTAAAAATATTAAGAAGGTTAAGAGTCAAACAAAAATTTTATATGCAGTTGATATTCTTACCTTCTTTTCTTATTTTGTAACTATTGTCGCTGGCATTTTAAGTTCTACTAGTATATTTAATTTTAAAACAAGTTATAATCCTTATTTAATGCTTATTCATCATATAACAGGAAGATTATCTCTTTCACTAATGTTAGCTCATTTTGGGTTTCATCTTAATAGAATTATTTCAAAATTTACTAAAAATGAAACTACTAGAGTTTTAATCTACATTATTTATGGAACATTAAGTGTCATTATTTCTATGTATTTAGTTTATAAATTAGTAAATAGTTATGTATGGCAAGGCTTTTTTGGGTGATAAGTGATGAAAACTATGAAAATTTTATTTGCAATATTTTTAAGTATGCTCCTTGTTGGATGCAGTAATGAAAATAAAGCTAATAATAATGATGTTAATGTTTATGATTATTACAGTGGTGAACAAAGAGAAAAAGTAGATGAAGATGAGAAAATTTATCTTTGGGAAAAAGGCAATATGCCTAAAATTACAAATTATACAGAAAACACAGGAAATTATTTTGATGAGCCAAACTTTTATCATATATAACTATATATAATGTTCCAAATGGTACAAAAGTAAAAGGAGCAATGTTAGTGAGCCCTGGTGGAGCATTTATATTTCGTTCAGAATTAGAGGAAGGTGTAAATGTTGCTAAAGAGTTTGCTAAGCTAGGCTATGTATCCTTAGGCCGGTTTATCAAAAGTAGAAATTAATAAAATATTAGTATTAGATGTTAAACCTCATGAATTTTTTACTTCTAGAGGATATAGTGATGAACACGCAGGTTGTAATTTGTTCGCTTATGAAGAAGATATTATGAATTGGGTGTTTAATAAGGTAAAACAATGATATTTATTGGTTAATTGTATTTAAACATATTTAAGAATATCTTCACTTTTAATAAGTAGTGAATTAGATATTGTTATGGTATTAAAATAATAAGATATAATTATTTTGACAAGATTTGTGAATAAAATATTAATTAATGTAGTATTAGCATATACAAGGTTATTAACAATTCATTCTTTTTATTTTCTTATCTAAAATTAAATATATACATGGTAAATATATACAAGTAATGGATAAATAGTAATTTATAAAGCAGTTCAAATATGTCTGCTTTTTTATATGAAATAATTTTAACAAATCTTTTAACATTGTAAAAGTTTATACATTTTTAAGAAATGTGAACTATTAATACTTTCAATTTAAAAATATAATTAAGTTGTTGGTACTAAATCAATAATAGAAATTAATTAATATTTCTATAAGATTAATTATACGAGAATAATATTAATAAATTAGATTGTGATTTTATCATGAAACCTAGAATATTATTTAATGATAAGAACTTAACAAGAACTGATACAGATCTATTAAGTCTTATTATTTCACTTACCTTAAAAAAAGATTATTGCTTTGCAACTAATAAATATTTAGCAGACTATATTAATACTTCAGAAAGAACTATTAGTTATTCATTGTCTAAGTTCAAAGAATTAAAATATGTCTTTGTAAAAAATGTTAATGGACAAAGAAGAATATATCTTAATAAAGAAAAGATACCGACAAAGGTTGCAGATGATAGTGAAGCAGATTGCAGTAGTTAAAGTGCAATAGATTGCGACCATAATATAAATAATAATTATAAAAATAAATATAATAATAAATTTAAAAAGGAAGGAAATGTTCCTTATTGGATGGAACATCCTGAAGTTTGTAAATCAACACCTGCAAATCCAGAAGAAATTGCAGTAATGAAAGATATGTTAAAAGAATTTAGTTAGAAAGGAGACACGTTATACGATAGGAGGAATCTATTTATAAAATATGAGAAAAAGGGGGATTAGAATATGGAGGTAGTATATAATGTAAAATATAAATTTAAGAACAATGATAATAAAACTAATAAAGAATTAAAGGAGTTATTTAATAAGAAATTGTTAAATATTATATTAAAACTAGAAAGTCAAGAATTAAGGTTAAATAATTCGTGAGTTTGGTTTATAATATACTTGTATTGCTGTTAAGCATTTGTAGTCATTCCAATGTATTGGAGGAATGGCTATGATAGAAAAGGTAGGTGTATATTGTAGATTATCTGATGAAGATAGAGATAAGATAAACAAAACTGATGATAGTGATAGTATAGTAAATCAAAGAAGTATGTGTTTAAAATATGCTGATCAAAATGGTTGGAATATTGTAGATATTTATTCTGATGATGATTTTTCAGGAGCGGGAACATTTAGACCTGATTTTGAAAGACTTATAAAAGATTGTGAAAGTGGAAAAATTAATTTAGTCCTTTGTAAATCTCAATCAAGATTTTCAAGAGATATGGGTGTTATTGAATACTATTTACATAATAAATTTCTTGAATGGGGAGTTAGGTTTGTAAGTATAGTTGATAATGCTGATACTAGTATCGAAGCAAATAAAAAATCAAGACAGATAAATGGATTAATTAATGAGTGGTATTTAGATGACTTATCACAGAATATTAAAAAGTCTTTAAGAAATAAAAGGGAAGATGGATTATTTATGGGAAGTTTTGCACCTTACGGATATGATAGGAGTGAAGAAGATTACCATAAACTAGTTATTGATCCTGTAGCTGCTGAAGTTGTTAAAAAGATATTCAAAATGTATGCAGATGGATATGGTTATCATAGAATATGTGAATATTTAAACAATAATAATATTTTGCCTAGGTCAGTTTATAAAAAACAAAAAGGTAGTAAATTTGTATGTTCTAATTGTGATTTAGAAACTGTTAGATGGAATCCTGATACAGTAGCACAAATATTAAGAAACGAAGTATACATAGGTAATTTAGTACAGGGAAAAACAACTTATGTAAGCTATAAAAATCATAAAAAGAAAAGTGTTTCTGCTAACGAATGGTGTAGAACCCTAAATACACACGAGCCAATTATAGATATGGAAACTTGGAATAAAGTGCAATCAATATTAGGAACACATTATAAGGTTACTAAAACAGGACAAATTAATTATTTTACTAGAAAAGTATATTGTAGTTGTTGTGGTAAAGCATTTATGAGAAATGTTTATAATGTTAAAAGTGAAAAAACAGGACAAAGAGCATATATGCAATGTAAGGGTAATAAAAAATTTCATATTTGCGATAACAATAAATCAATTAGAATGGATAAGTTAGAAGAAGTATTATTAAACGCTATAAATGATTTATTAGACAATTATTATGATAGAAATGATTTAAAAAAACTCTATGAAATCAGACAAGAACAAGATACAGATAATAATAATTTGGTAAATGCACTAGTAAAAGAAAAGGAAGATTTAAACAAAAAAATAAGTAATAATAAAACTTATTATAGAAATCTTTTTGAGGAAAAAGTCAAGGGTGTTATTTCAGAAGATATGTTTCAGATGATGTCAAAAGATTATTTCAATGAAATAGAAAATATGATGAAAAGAACCCAAATAATAGATAAGCAAATCGATGAATTAAAAGTTGATAAGAAAGAAAAGAAACAAGCAGATGATATATTAAAGAAATATAAACACATTAAAAAACTTAACAAAGTAATATTAGATGAATTTATTGATAAAGTTTATATAGGTAAAATTGATAAAGAAACAAACACAAGAAATATTGAAATAGAATGGAATTTTGAATTTGTGTAAAAGTAGATAAGGACTTTTCTTCTAACAGTAAATATAAAAAGAGAGGAGGCACATAGTTATTGTAGATGAGTTTATAAATAAAATCTATATTAGAAAGTTAAATAAAGAAATAAATAGTAGGGATATTCAAATCAAATGAAAATTTGAATAATTTCTACTTACATAACCAAATAATGAATGAAAGGATGTGATAAGTAATGAATCAAGAAAAATTAGAAACAATTGTAGGATTATTCGAAGGTAAAGAAATTAGAAGTATTTGGGATAGCGAAAAAGAAGATTATTACTTTAGTGTTGTTGATGTTGTAAATGCTTTAGCCAACCCAAAAGATGCTAGAAAATACTGGTCAGTATTGAAATCAAGACTAAAAAAAGAAGGCAGTGAAGTGACTACAAATTGTAGTCAGTTGAAAATGTTAGCACCTGATGGAAAAATGAGATTAAGAGATGCCATGAAAACAAATGACATTTTAAGACTCATTGAGTCAATTCCTAGTCCTAAAGCAGAGCCATTTAAAATGTGGTTAGCAAATTTAGGTAGTGAAAGAATTGATGAAGTATTTGATCCTGAAATAGCAATAAAAAGAGCAATTAATTATTATCGCAAAAGAGGATATTCTGATAAATGGATTGAAGCTAGATTAAAAGGAATACTAGATAGAAACAAACTTACTGATATATGGAAAGAAGGAGGTATTACTGAAAATTATGAATATGGAATACTTACTAATGAAATATATAAAGAATGGTCTGGTATGAAAGCAAATGAGTATAAAACATATAAAGGAATTAGAAAAGAATCTTTAAGAGATAATATGTCTGATATAGAAGTTGCTCTTACTGATTTAGGAGAAATTGCTACTCGTGAACTTGCTAAAGAACACAAACCTTATGGATTAGAACAAAATAAAAAAATTGCTAAAATGGGTGGACATGCTGCTAAAGTTGCTAGAGATGATATTGAAAAAAATTTAGGCAAATCAGTAATTAGTAGTGATAATGCACTTAACTACCAGTATATAGATGAAAATAAGCAAATAGAAAACAAATAACTCTGTTAAAAATAAAGTTAAACTAAAGAAAAATTGTAAATTAATATAAAAAGAAGAAAAAGTGTCATCGCTATGTTCATACACGGGTATGAATAAGATATAGACATTAGTACACTAATTAAGTAAGCAACTTATAACTAAAGGAAAAGAGGCAAATTAAACTCATTACAATATTGAAAAAAATATTTGTGATGTTATTATTAAAAATGGTGGAATAATGTCTGAAAAATTACCAACACCTAAAAATCTTTAAAAGAATTAAAAAAAGAAAAGAAAGCACAAATAAAAATAGAAATAAAGAAATAAGTTTGGACTTTTCCGATGCCCCGACATGGAGGAACAGATTCTGGGGCTGTGAGTGGTAATGTTCTGGAAAAAGATTTAACTTTGGTAATTTCTAAATACATGTTACAGCAGTTTAGAAATAAAGGTGTAGATGCTACTTTGATTAGAAACACAGATGAGTCATTATCTCCAAGTGAAAGAGTAAATAGAATTTTAAGTGCTTATGGGGATAATTCAAATGTAATAATTATTTCTAATCATATAAACGCAGGAGGTGGAGAGTTTACTTACCATTACATAATTTGATTGGGTATTAAGACGGCTGTATTTGAATGATTTATTTAGATAGTATAATTTTTCTAGAAAGATATTAAATAGCGTAAAAATAGTGTTTATTTAAGAAATGAATGCTATTTTTATTTTTTATAAAGAATGATTTACAAAGTAGTTGCATGAGATGTGATATGATGTAATAGTTCCGTTTCTAGAAAAATATTAAATATAAAATACAATCTAAAAATTGTTGAGCATAATCCATTAAAATTAAAAGAATATAATTAAATAAAAAGAAGGTACTATCAATGATGATGGTATTTTTTTATGTTATAATCCTGACTTTGACAGTTGTAGAAACTAAAAAACTCCAAAGCCCTTTATTTATAAG
>CAVKUP010000036.1:0-11473 GCA_963659735.1 bacterium | reverse complement strand
CAGAATTTTTAACAGCTGAAGAAGAAGAGGCAAAATATAAAGCAACAATTAAATACAATGCGAAAAAGGAAGGTTTTGAAGAAGGACACTCAGAAGGACACTCAGAAGGACACTCAGAAGGACTTGAAGAAGGACGTGCCGAGGGACGCATTTTGGGTCAAACTGAGGGAGAAAACAAAAAAGCATTAGAAATTGCAAAAGAATTACTTAAAGAAGGCATGGGCGTGGAAAAGGTTGCAAAGATAACAAAATTAGATGTTAGTCAAATAGAAAAATTAAAGTAAATTGATAGGGAACCTTAAAAAATCAAGCTACACATAATAGTGTAGATTTTTTCTTATAAAACTAATAATAGTCATAACATATTAGAAGCTATTGAAATAATTATTTTAAAGAATAAAAAAGTTTGTGAAAATTTAGATGTTTATAATTAAATTTTTTCCTTGAAAGAAATATATGGTTAGTTTATAATAGTTATTAGGATAGAAGGTGTTTAAATGGAATATATTATAATTGGTTTATTAGTTGTTATTTTAATTGTTAGTATTATTGCTTTAACAAAGAATGTTAATGAATCTAATATTACTGAAAGGCTTGGTAAATTAGAAACTGAGATAGTTAAATCTTTAGGAGATTTTAAGAGTGATATTAATAAAAGTTTAACTGATGATTTTAATAATTTAAATGAAAGAATTGATTATAGATTGAATTTAATTAATGATAAGGTTAATGAAAGATTAGACCAAAATTTTGAAAGAACTAATAAAACATTTTCCTCTGTTTTAGAAAGACTTTCTAAGATTGATGAGGCACAAAAGAAGATAGACATTTTATCTAATGATATTGTTTCTCTTCAAACGGTACTTACTGATAAGAAAACAAGAGGTATTTTCGGCGAGGTTAATTTGAAGCATATTTTAGTTAGCGTTTTTGGTGAAGGAAAAGATAATGTTTATAGATTACAATATACTTTAAGTAATGGTACTATTGCAGATAGTGTTTTATTCGCACCTGAACCTATTGGATTAATTGCAATTGATTCTAAGTTTCCTTTGGAAGATTATCAGGCAATGGTTGATAAAAAAAATCCTAATAAAGCTTTATCTGAACGTAAATTTAAAACTGATATGAAAAAACATATTGATGCTATCGCATCTAAATATATTATTCCAGGTGAAACTACGGATCAAGCTATACTTTTTTTGCCAGCTGAAGCTATTTTTGCGGAGGTTAATGCTTATCATCAAGATGTGATTGATTATGCTTATAATAAAAGGGTTTGGATATGTGGACCTACTACTTTAATGAGTACTTTAACTACTTTACAGGTTATTATGAAGAATGTTGAAAGGGATAAATATACTAAGGTTATTCATCAAGAATTAAAGCTTTTAGATGTTGAATTTAAAAGATATAAAGATAGATGGGATAAGCTTTCAAGAAGTATTGATTCTGTTAGTAAAGATGTTAAAGATATTCATACAACTACAGATAAGATTACTAAAAGATTTAATGCGATTAATGGTGTAGAGATAGAGGAGATAAGTCATGAAGAGAATTAATGATTTATTTTATGTTGTGATTTTAGTTTGTGCTTTTACTACTATTTTTACTGAATTAGATAAAGGTATTGTTATTATTTTAAAGGATGCGAGTATTGTTTTAACTGCAGGAATACCATTTATTTTTAATAAAATATTTAATCGTAAGTTAAGTGATGGATTTATTTTCGTTTGGCTTATATTTATTTTTATGGCTCATTATTTAGGTGTAATTTATGAAGGGTATAATAAGTGGCCTATATATGATAAGCTAACGCATACAATGTCTGGTTTTTTAACGGCTTATGTTGCTTTGCTTTTCATTCCTAAGAAAAGTGATAAAATATGGTTTAATGTTTTGTTTATGATTGCTTTTAGCTGGATGTGTGCGGGGTTATGGGAAACATTTGAATTTGTTTGTAATTTACTTTTTGGTGGCGATGCTCAAAGAGTTCAAGCCACTGGTGTTACGGATACTATGATGGATATGATTGTCGCGTTTATGGGGGCTGGTATATTTAGTATTGGTTATGTTAAAAAAAATAAGTAAAAAACTATATTTTTAAGTTTTTTTGTTTTATAATGATAATAAAGGGGTGATATGATGGAAGAAAAAGTATTAGAAATTATTAGTAATCATAATAAGGCCTTAAGTTATGATGAAATATTAGAAAAATTAGATGATAATGAGGTTCCATATTTAGCTGAGGTTTTAAATAAATTAGTTAAGGATTTAAAGGTTAGATTTACTAAAAAGGGTAAGTTTGTTAAATTTGATGATAATTCACAAAAAATTGGTATATTTGCGGGTAATAGAAAAGGCTTTGGTTTTGTTATTATTGATGGTGAGTCAAAGGATTATTTTATTTCTAGGAATAATGTTAATGGTGCTGTTGATGGTGATGAAGTTGTTATTAAAGTATTAGATGAAGGAAAACATGAAGCTACAGTTGAAAGAGTTAATAAACGTAATTTAAATAATTTACTTGTTGGTGAATTTTATAAGAAAGATGACAAAAACTTTTTAAAATTGGATAATGAAAAATTAAATATTTTAGTTGAGATTAAAGAAGAAGATTCTATGAGCGCTGTTAGTGGTCATAAGGTTGTTGTTAAAATAGAAAATAAAATTGAAAAAAGTAATTATTATCAAGGAAAGGTTATTAGAATTTTAGGACATAAGGATGATCCTGGTGTGGATATTTTATCTATTGCAGCTAGATATAATATTAATGATGTATTTTCTGATGAAGTTTTGGCTGAACTTGATAATATTCCAGATGAGGTTGCTAAAAATGATCTTAAAGGTAGACGTGATTTAACGGGTGAGGTTATTTTTACAATTGATGGTGATGATACTAAGGATATTGATGATGCTGTTAGTATTAAAAAATTAGAAAATGGTAATTATTTATTAGGGGTTCATATTGCAGATGTTTCACATTATGTTAAAGAAGGAACGGCTTTAGGTGATGAGGCTTATTTACGTGGAACTAGTAGTTATTTAGCTAATACTGTTATTCCTATGCTTCCACATAAACTTTCAAATGGAATTTGTTCTTTAAATCCTAATGTAGTAAGACTTGCTATTTCATGTATTATGGAATTTGATAGTAATGGTAAAATTGTTGATAGTGATATTTTTGAAAGTTATATTAAATCTAGAAAACAAATGACTTACAAATGCGTTAATAAAATATTGGTTGACAATGTTGTCCCTGAGGGTTATGAAGAATTTGAAGCTGATTTACGTTTAATGAATGAACTTTCACATATTATTAGAAAAAGAAAAATTGAAAAAGGATATTTGGATTTTGATGTGCCTGAAGCTAAAATTATTACTGATGAAAATGGAAAAGCAATTGATATTCAAAAAAGAATTCAAAGTGAAGGTGAAAATTTAATTGAGGATTTTATGATTTCTGCTAATGAAACGGTTGCTAGTACAATTTCTTATATGGATCTGCCTTTTATTTACCGTGTTCATGGCACGCCTGATCAAGATAAGATTAAAAATTTCTTACATTTTGTATCTGTTTTAGGTTATAAAGTAAATGCTAATGTAAAAAGTATTACACCTAAAACAATTCAAAATATTTTGTCACAACTTAAAGATAAAAAAGAATATAATATTTTATCAGCTATGCTTTTAAGAAGTATGCAAAAGGCTGTTTATGATAATGTTAATATTGGTCATTTTGGATTGGCTAGTAAATTTTATACTCATTTTACATCTCCAATTAGAAGATATCCTGATTTAACTGTTCATAGACTTTTAAGAACTTATTTATTTAATCACAGTATTGATAATCAAACTGTTAATTATTATTCTACAGAACTTCCTGTGATTGCTAAACATTCATCTGAAAGAGAACAAGCTGCTACGCAATGTGAACGTGATGTTGATGATATGAAGATGGCTGAATATATGGAAAGTCATATTGGAGAGAGTTTTAAAGGTGTTATTAGTACTGTTACTAATTATGGTATTTATGTAGAACTTGATAATTTAGTTGAAGGCATGATTAAAATAGATGCTTTAGATGATGATTATTATTTCTATGATGAAAGTTCGTTTAGTTTAATTGGAAGACGATCTAAGAAAAAATATATGCTTGGTGATAAGATTAATATCACTGTTGATAGTGTAATAAAAGATAAGGGACTTATTAATTTTAGATTATACAAAGGTGATCAAAATGGAGATAAACAACAGAAAAGCAAAGCATGATTATCAAATATTTGAAACTGTTGAAGCTGGAATTGTTTTAACAGGAACTGAAATTAAGTCTTTAAAAGATGGTAGGGCTAATATTAAAGATAGTTATGCGATTATTAAAAAAAATGAAATGTTTCTTTTAAATATGCATATTAGCTGTTATGAAAATGGTAATAGATTTAACCATGAAGAGGAAAGAACTAGAAAATTATTATTACATAAAAAAGAAATATTAAAATATAAAGATAAAATTAAATTAGAAGGTTATACTTTAGTCCCTTTAAAAGTATATTTAGTTAAAGGTAGGGCTAAAGTATTGATTGGTCTTGCTAAAGGTAAAAAAAATTACGATAAGAGGCAAGATATTAAAAAAAGAGATATTGAAAGAGATATTAGAGCTAGATTAAAAAAATAATTTTGAAAATAAACTTTTATATGATACAATATAAGAGTTTTATGGGCACGTTTTTGGTTTCGACAAAGATATGGAGATTTAAATTGCAAGTCGGAGTGACACGTTAAGTCTAAATTAAATATAACTGGAAACAGAAATAATTTAGTACCAACTTACGCCTAAGATTGGCGAGGTACACTCTTTTAATTTTTTAACTTTCGGAAAATTTTAAGGGTTCGCTTTTAGAAAGTTATATCATTATTTAGCCTAAGGGTAATGATGAATTTTATAGGCTTACTAATAAAGTAGTTGTCTGTTACTAATCTTTATTAGGAAATTATTTAACAGACTAAACTTGTAGATATTTATTTTAAAGTGTTTTTGGACAGGAGTTCGACTCTCCTCGTGTCCACCATTATGATATTAGCCCTTGATTATCAAGGGTTTTGTTTTATTAAAGTGTATTTACCTACTATTATTCAAATTATTTAATACATTTGTATTTTTTTCTTTTGAGGGTAATATGTGTTTTCAATCATTCTAACAGTGTCTTTTAAACGTTCAGCATCATATAGCTATCACATTCTAAGTCAATTAATAAACTTGCGTGGCTGTGTGTAAATCTATGAGGAGTAATTCTTATTACATTTGCCTTGGTAAATAATTTAATTTTCTAATAAATGTAGTTTCAGGAATAAATCGTATATTTCCGAAGATAAACATTTTATTACTAAAACCGTATATTTTCTTTTCAGATGCATAATGCTTTTTTAACAATTTAATCAAGTTATCATCTAAATCAATTATTCTATTTGAATTGTTTGTTTTTGGAGTAGTAATTTTAAACCCACCTTTAATAATTTTAGTTGTAACATTTTACACTATCTCTGCAAAAAATCTATTGACAACAAGTTTATAAAGTGATAAATTATTTATTAGTGAAGAAGTTTTATTTTTTTCATTTGCGGGCGTGGCGAAATTGGTAGACGCACTAGACTTAGGATCTAGCGCCTTACGGCATGGGGGTTCAAGTCCCTTCGCCCGCACCATTGGGAAATCTGTTCGAATTATTCGAACTTTTGGATAGATATCAATCAGAAATGATTGATTTTTTCGTTTTATAAGAAAAAATTATAGATTATAAGAAAAAATTATAGAAAGGTTGGGGGGCTATGATAAAGATAATTAAAGAAGAAATTGAGATTGATGAATCTTTAGTTTCAAGATTAAATGTTATATGTGATTTTTGTAATACTACTTTCTCAATAGAAAATGGTAGTATTAGAAACATAGAACATACTAATTTAACTTATATTGAACCCCATAGAATTATTATTAATAATAAACTGTATCTAGCATTTAATTATTCAAATGAAATCTATGTTCATAATCTTGGTAAAAAGATAAAATTATCAGAACTAGAAAACTATATAAAAGAAAACTAAATACTAGTACCCTGAACAGGGTATTGACTATTTCTAAAAAAGTGATATTATAAATAACCGGTGCATAGGTATGCTCTAGAAATGAAGGTACATCTATGAAATACAAACACAATATATCGAAAAATTATAATATTGAATTATTAGGGGAGTCAGTAGTATTTAGGCTTTATTAAATACTATTGTCTCCTCTTTTTTAGTAAAAGGAGTTGAGTTTTAATGAAGGAAGAAAAGAAAGTTGCAGGACTTTATATTCGTGTATCTACTGAAGACCAAGCACGAGAAGGATTTAGTTTACCAGAACAAGAGAAACGTTTAAGGGCTATGTGTGAGTATAAAAACTATGAAGTATATGATGTATATGAAGAACGAGGAATAAGTGCTAAAACTGGTAATTATAGGCCTGAATTTGAAAGATTATTACAAGATGTTAGAGATAAAAAAGTTAATACTATTGTAGTTTTAAAATTAGATAGATTAACTAGGTCAGTTTCAGATTGGGAAAAGATACTTACATTTTTAGAAGAAAACGATGCTTATTTAGATTGTGCCAATGATGAAATTAATACTACTAATGCTAATGGTAAAATGATTTCAAGAATACTTACATCAGTTTCACAACAAGAAATTGAAAGAACATCAGAAAGAACTAAAATAAGATTAGCAGGAGCTATTAAAGTTGGTCATATTCCACATCAAGCACCTTTAGGTTATAAGCATGAAGATAAGAAATTAGTAATTGATTATGCTACAAAAGATGTTGCTATAAGAATATTTAATATGTATCATGATGGATTATCATATAAAAAGATAAGTAATGTTTTAAATGAAGAAAAAGTATTAGATAAAACTAATTGGAGAGATTCAACTATTTTAAATATACTTGAAAATCCGATTTATAAAGGAGATTTTATTCATGGAAGAAGAACAAAGAAACCTACTTATTATTTTGATGTTGTAGAACCATTAGTTAGTAAAGAATATTGGGAAGAGTGTCAAGTTCAACAAAAGAAAAATTCTAGAAGTTTTCAAAGAACTTTAACTTATCTATTTATGCAAAAATTAAAATGTCCTAAATGTAAAAGAATATTAGGTGGTAAAGCAACAACAAAGAAAAATGGTAATTCATATTATTACTATTATTGCCATGATTGTAAGATTAATTTTAAAGAATCCGAAATAGAAAAAACAATAGATGCATATATGGATTCAATCGTAGAATATGATTCTGTTGTTAATCAATACTTTTTACCTATGATAAAACAAAAGATAGAAAATCCAAAAGAAGAATTAGAAAAAGAATTAAAAAGTCAAAAATCTAAATTTGATAGGATTAGAGAAGCATATATAAATGAGGTATTTACTTTAAAAGAATATAATCAAGAACGAAAGAAAGTCGAAGATATTATAAATGACTTGGAAACTAAATTAAATGAAACAGAAGTATGTGAAAAATTAAAATTCACTCCTAATGATATTTTAGTTAAACGAGATATTGACTTTATCAATTCTATCAAATACCCAGATAAATTTAAACAAAGAAATAAGTTTTGGAATGAGTATACACGAGATGAGAAAGCAGAGCTTATAATGAAATATATTGAAGAAATAGAACTGACTGATAAATATGGAAATTATACTGATGTAGAATTTATTAAGTTTAGAGAAAGTATAGCAAATATATCTAATGATTTATATTTCAAAGGTTATTATGATAGATATGTTCCATCACTATTTGAAAATATTTATGGGAAAATTAGATTTAGTGAATATTTACCTGAAGAAGAAATGGCACAACAAATAATGAGATTAAGACAGTTCTATGATGTTGGTTATTATGAAACAATTTATAGTGTTAAAGATAAAGTATTCTATTTTAACTTTTTAGAAGATAAGAAAACAATTGTTAGAGTATTTCCGTTAGAAGATTATAGGAATATTGATCCAGACGAAAAAATGGAAACATATAATATTGGTGTATTATATGTTAAAGAAGATAATGGAACATTACTAAAAAATGAAGATGATGTATTTAAATTAATACCAGCTGAATGTGATGGTAATGTTGTATATAGTAAGGGACCTATATTAGTAGAATCAAAACCTGTTCCTTACTATGAAGATGAAGAAAATTCAGATAATGAAATTTCTTCATAATAAAATGTGTGGCACGTTATGAAATTACAAAGTAATTTTGTAAGTGGCGATAACATTTTATTCTATCTTATGAAAGTTTTAACTATTACTTTAGTTTTAGTTATTACTTGAATAAGATAAACGGATTCTAAGGTATTAAACCTTAGCTCCCATATCTTGTTAGATGACAAGATATATAGGGAGTTATACATCTTGACATGTGCTTAAAAAAGCCTTTTTCAAGATAGAAATGGAGGTGAAACAATGGTAGAACTACCATACTCATTTCATATTGGAAATGATAAGAATAAAACTAAAAAAGCAAAGCAAAAGAATACCCCTACTAACTATAATAACAATGCTATTCAAAATGCTATGCAGTTATCCAAAGTAAATCATCACAATTTAAGACAATACGATAATAATCCTGAAAAAATTAAAACTCTATATGGTTCAAATGATATTGTAAAAGATGTTAAAGAATTATATAAATAAGAATTTGAAGAAGCAAGATTAAAATATAATTCTAAACAAACTAGAGATGATAGAAAAATAAAAGACTATTATAGTAAGATAAGTAATGATACAAAACACGATTTAGCAGTAGAAATTATTATTGAACTTGGAGATATGGATTACTGGTGGGATAAAGATGACAAAGAAATGTATAAAATGGAAAAAGTTTATGATGAACAAGTTTTATATTTAAAAGAACTAGTTCCTGATTTTAAAGTGGCAAATGCTACTATACATTTTGATGAATCTTCTCCACATCTTCATATAGTAGGAATTGCAGTCAAAGATAATTGTAAAACAGGCATGGGTAAGCAAGTTGGAAAATGTAGTGTATTTACAAAAGATAACTTACCTAAAATACAAAATAAAATGAGAGATAAGTGTATTGAGTCATTTAATAGAAAATATGGTTTAAATGCATCTTTAAAAGACAAACAAAAAGGAAGAAATATTGATTATAGGGTTAGTCAAATGGCTGATTATGACGAGTTAAAAAAGAATTATAATAAGCAAAGACAAAAAATAAATAAACTAAATAATCAAACAAAAGACTTAAATACTAAATCAGAAGAGATAAAAGATATTATCAATAATTTAAAAAATCAACCTTTATCAAATAAGAATTTACTTTTATCTAATCAAAATAAAGATAAGATAATTGATTATATAGAAGAAGTAAGCAAATCTACTAATGACTTAAAAGAAATAACTAACTATTCTTTAGCAGTAGATAAAATAAAAGAAGACTTTGAAGAAAATCATAACTCTATAGAAGATTTAAGAAAACAAGTTAAAAATCAAAATGAAGAAATAAATGATTTAAGATATGATTTAAATAACAAAGAGAATGAAATATCATCTTTAAAATCTAAAATAAAAGATTTAAAAGATACAATAGATTACTGGAAAGATAAATTTCAAAGAGTAGTAAACATGGTATATTTGGTGATAAAGACGATAAATATAAAGAAATGGCTGATAATTTATTTATAAATGGAATTATGGACGAAAAAGAATACATGAGTGTTATTAATAAAAAAGAAAAGAATCGTGATGATTTTGAGCGATAGATATTAACTATATATTTTTAATTTGATATAATTGTAGAAAGGAGGAATTTATATGCAACAAATAAATATATATTTTGATGAAAGTTGTCATCTATTAAAAGATAATTCTAATGTTTTAGGTATAGGTTGCTTATATTGTCCTGTTGAGTATAAAAAAGAAATAATGTACAACATAAGAGCAATCAAAAGAAAGCATAATTTTAGTCGTGATCATGAAATAAAATGGACTAAAGTTTCTAAAGGAAAAATACAATTATACAAGGATTTGATAGACTATTTATTTGAAGAAAAAAACTTATATTTTAGGGCTGTTATAACACTTCATAAAGATAAATTAGTTGTATCTGGTGAAGAAGAATATAGACACTGGTATGAAAAAATGAATTATTATTTATTTAATAAGATTATAAATTATGGATATGTTTATAGATTGTTTTTGGATAAAAGAGATACGAAAGGAAAAGAAAACTTAAGTAAACTAGAAGAAGTTATATGTAATAGTAAATATGATTTTAGTATGATAACAATTAAAAGTATTGAGGATATTACATCAAATAACAACGAGTTAATACAATTAACTGATTTATTAATAGGTGCATTAACTTATTATCATAGAGGATTAACTACTAGTCCTGCTAAAACAGAGATTATAAAATATTTAATGACTAAAACAAATATTTCTGAAACATCAAAGTGGAATGATACAAAATTTAATTTATTGATTTGGAGTCCAAAGGATAATTATGGAAAATAATTTTGACTATGATAATTTTGTTTCAGAAACATATAAAAAATTCCAAGAATATTTTTGCAATAATAGAACTTTAAAATATAATGGAACAGAATATCCAATTATAATAAATACTAACGATGTAGAATTTGATGGAAAGCCTAGAATTTTTTGGCATATTAGTTCTTTAGGTGAAGAAAATGGTTTATATTTTGATAGTTTTAAAAAAAGATTAAAATTTAGCGTATTTCCTTGTATTAATCATATCTCATCAGTAAATTGTCAATTAAAATGCAATTTAGATGATGAATCAATTCAATTAAGAGATAATCGAGTACCTTGTATATATAGAATGAGTAAAATAGATAATTTGAAAATTGCTATGGATTTATTTAATGATCAAAGTGATAAGATTAAATGGTGGACAAAAACTGAAAAATCACAAAAAAGTAAAAAAACAAAAAAGATGTTAAAAATTAGATATATAGATGATTTAGAAGATTATGTTATTATGTTTGAATTTAGATATACTAATGCCAGTAAGAATGAAATAAGCAAATTTCAATTTGTAACAGCATATCAAATTTTTGATAATAATACTAAAGAAAGATTTGATTTAGAATATCAAGAATATATTAACAAAAAGGCATAAAAAAACCATCTCGCTACCAGCGAGACGGACTTTCAAGCTGCGACTATTGGCAGTTGAACAATTAAATTGTAGCACAAATAACTAGTTAAGTCAACATTTTGACTTTTAATTGCTACATTAGTATTGTATTCATATAAACAATAATTATGTATTATTTATATAGTAAATAATTGAATATATAGGTAGTGTATTTACAAAATAATGTAAAAGTGCTATATTCCTGACTTTGACAGTTGTAGAAACTAAAAAACTCCAAAGCCCTTTATTTATAAG
>CAVKUP010000035.1:0-11902 GCA_963659735.1 bacterium | reverse complement strand
ATTTCCTTATAAAATAAGGGTAAACTTCAAATTTAGTGTATCAAAGATTAATATATTCTACGAATCTTTTTACAAATATTTTACAAAAAATCGTCATATATTTTGACGATTTAATCTGTTCCAACAACTTTATTAGGCACATTTTTTATATGATTACCGATAATTTCAGATACATCAAATATTGTAACAAATGAAGAAGCTGAAACCTCATCTAAAATATCTCTTAAAACAGAAACCTCAAATCTAGTAATAACAGTATACAAAACTTGTTTATCACCATGAGAAACAATACCTTCACCACTTAAAAGTGTAACTGTTCTACCTAATTTTTTTAATATAGCCGATGCAATTTCAGTTCCATCATCAGTTATAATAAATGCAGCTTTCGCACTATTTAAACCATCAGATACAACATCAATAACTTTATAACTAACAAAATATGTAAGCAATGAATATAAAGCTCTATCCGCACCAAATACAAAAATAGCTAAACTATATATTACAATATTAAAGCCAAAAACAACCTGACCAACTGATAAACTTCTTTTTTTAGTAAGTAAGATAGCAACTATTTCAGTACCATCTAAACAGCCACCCTCTTTAATAATTAATCCAACACCAAATCCAAGCATAATACCACCATAAACAGTCGCTAGTAAAGTATCATCAATTAATGGATTATATTTATTAAAAACTTCTAATAAAATACTAAATAAAATCATAGCATATCCAGCTTTAATTAAAAATTTCTTACCTAAATGTTTATAACCTAATATTAAAAATGGTAAATTAACAATAAAAATTATTAAACCAAGTGGTCCTCCAAATAATTTATTAATAATAATTGATATACCATTCATACCACCATCAATCATTGAATTAGGTATTAAAATAAGTTCAAGTGATGCGGCAGAAATAACCGCACCTATAGTAATTAAAAATAAAGATAATAAAAACCTTTTTGTAAATATTTTTTGACTAACCATAAACATAACCTCCAATAACATTATATAAAAATAAGTTTATTTTTTAAAGATTATTTAAAATAATTTCTTTATTATTTACAAGCCTTTCATTATTATCCAACTTTAAAGCTTCATTAATATGTTTTAATGAATTATTAAAATCATTTATATTAAAATAACAAATAGATAATATATCATGCACATATAAATCATCAGAAAAATATTCAGAAATATAAGTTTTATAATTTGCCTTAATCTTTAAAACTTTTTCTAATAAAAATATAGCTTTTTCATATTCTTTATTATCATAATAAAAAACACCTAACTCCGCATATCCTTCTTTTAAATAAGGCCCTTCTTCTATAGCCTTTTTATACCACATCTCAGATTCAAAATATCTATTTAAATTTTTATAACATCTTCCAATAAACCTCATAGAGGCACATCTTTCATCTTTCCATGTAGCACTTTTTAAACTTAAATGACAAATCAAAGTATCAATTGCTTTATTCCATTTTTTTAAATACATATATTCTCTTCCTAAATAATGCATATTTCTATCATCTAAAGGATTTTCTTTAACAGAAAGTTCAAGAAGTGGTAAATAATTTCTTTTTTTACTTAAATCAGGATAATGATTTAAAACAATTTTATCTTCTAAAACTTTAATTTCATTAGCGCATTCTAAAACTTCATGAACCGGTCTTACCCATTTATAACCATGTCTTTTATGTATTTGATCTAAATAAAAACTAACTAAAGGTTTATCATTTTCTAAAGACCAGTTGTAAGTATAACTTACCCTAGTAATATTTTTATTCCAAATTTTTTCTAATTTATCTCTCCAACCTTTTTCAAAAACCTCATCTAAATCAGTACATACACAAATATCACAATCTTCATCAATCATATCAAGTGATATATTTCTAGCAATATCAAATCTCCAAGGTTTTATTTTCCTTCTTTTAACACAAACCCCTAATTTTTTTAATAAATTATAACTATTATCAGTAGAACCTGTATCTAAAACAAATATTTTATCAGCTTCCCTCATCGAATCATACCATCTATTGATAAATTTTTCTTCATTTTTACATATTGCATAAACACATACTTTATACATAACCTCACCCATTAAAATATATGCTAGATATTATGTAATTGTTTCAATTTTTTAATCACTTTTTTCTCAATTCTAGAAATATATGACTGTGAAATACCTAATAAATTAGCAACATCCTTTTGTGTCATTTCATCTACATCATATAACCCATACCTTAAAATCATTATTTTTCTATCCCTTTCATTTAAATTTTCTATTTCTTTATATAACATTTTCTTTTCAACTTCATGTTCCAATTCTTTAGTAACAACATCACTATCTGTACCTAATACATCTTCCAAATGAAGTTCATTACCTTCAGAATCATAACTTAAATTATCCTCAAAACTAACCTCTGTTTTTCTTCTTTTATTTTTCCTTAAAAACATTAAAATTTCATTATCAATACATCTTGAAGCATAAGTTGCAAGCTTAATATTCTTATCTAACTTATAAGTATTAACACCTTTAATTAAACCAACACTACCAATACTTACTAAATCCTCTAAATCAACACCAGTATTTTCATATTTTTTAGCAAGAAATACAACTAATCTAAGATTGTGTTCAATAAGCTTATTCTTAGCCCTCTCATCCCCATCAATAGATAAAGTAACATACTTTATCTCATCTTCCTTAGATAAAGGTGCTGGAAGCTTATCCGCACTACCAATAAAAAATATACTATCCTTTTCAAAAAATTTTTTAATCAAATTAATTATTTTATTAATCATAACTATCCCTCCATTAATCCATTAAGTAATACATCTACACCACTTATCTTCATATTCTTATTAAAACCTAAATAAATATTTTCAAAAACACCTAAACCAACCACCTCAGCTTTTTTAATCTTTATACATTCTAAAAGTCCCGATGAACCAACAACAACATAAGGAATATATATTTTCTTATTTTTAAAACTATTTTCAATATTTGTAATAATAACAGGTCGATTTTTATAAGTAAGCATATTCCCCGTATCTAAATAACCTGTTAAATATAAAACATTTTTATTAATAAAAATATTAATTTTATAAATATTTTTTATTTTATTTTTATACATTTTACTTTGCTTTATATAAATATATAAAATTATAGGTGAAAATATAATTAAAAACATAATATTATAATAATGAAATTCATTTTTAATAAAATATAAAAAACCACCAAGTAAAATACTAATAGAATAAAAAACACCAACATTTATTAAAACCGTCTTTAAATCCTTATATCCAAAAACAATCAAAATCATAATAAAACTTAAATATACCTTTATAAAAAAAAGCTGAATCGTATTAATTTTTAAAAACAAAATTATAATAGTTAAACTACCAATAAATGCACCTATTATAATTCTATAAATCTTAACATTCCTTTTTAAGGCAATAGCAACAGATAAAAGTAATAAAAAATCTAAAAAAAAGTTCAAAAATAAAAGTTCATCAATATAAACCGTCATTAAACCACCCCAAATAAAGTATAAAAAAAAAGACATTAAAAATATGTCGTTTAAAAATTTAATTTATCAATTAACTCATCTTTAGAAATTTCAATATTAACTTTTCCATCTCTTGATTTTAATTCAACAATACCTTCATTTGCCTTTTTACCAACAGTAACTCTATAAGGAATACCAATTAAATCCATATCATTAAACTTAACTCCAGCCCTTTCATTTCTATCATCTAATAATACATCAATATTATTTTCATTTAATAAATCATAAAGCTCTTGTCCTAAAGAAGATTGAATCTCATCTTTAGTATTAATTATAACAATACAAACCTTAAATGGAGCAATAGAAATTGGCCAAATCAATCCCTTATCATCAGACTTTTGCTCAGCTAAAGCAGCCATACATCTAGCAACACCAATTCCATAAGATCCCATATAAACTGGTTTTAACTTATTATTTTCATCTAAATAATTTAAACCCAAATTTTCAGAATATTTTGTACCTAATTTAAATGTATTACCAATCTCAATACCCCTTTTAAAATAAATATTACCACCACATTTAGGGCAAATATCACCCTGTTTAATATTTACAATATCACCTTGTTTATAAATATCAAAATCTTTTAAATTAACATTAATAAAATGATATCCAGTTATATTAGCACCACAAACAAAATTACTCATTGAAGCAACCTCATTATCGATTATAACCTTAGCATTCATATTAACAGGTCCTAAAGAACCAAAACTACCATCAGTTATAGTTTTTAACTCTTCTTCCGTTGCCATAGCAATACTTTTAGCACTCAACAACTTACCTAACTTAGTTTCATTTAAATCCCTATCACCTTTAATAACACAAACAATAATTTCATCATCAACATTATAAACCAAAGTTTTAACAGTTTTATTAATATCAACATGTAATAAATTAATAATATCATCAATAGTTTTTGCTCCTGGTGTAGCTATTTTTTCTATTTCTTTTGCTTCCTCTTTATCAAATTTTAAAGGAACTACTTCAGCAACCTCAATATTAGAACCGTATGAACATTTATCACACATAACTAAAGTATCTTCCCCAATTTCAGTAACAGCTTGAAATTCTTCCGATAAATCTCCACCCATTAGACCTGTATCAGCCTTAACTACTCTATAATCAATTTCCATCTCATCAAAAATATCCTTATAAGCTTTAACCATCTTACCATATGAACCATCCGCACTATTAACATCAGTATCAAAACTATAAGCATCTTTCATAGTAAATTCTCTTGTTCTAATTAAACCATATCTAGGTCTTGCCTCATCCCTAAACTTATCCTGCAACTGATAAATATTAAAAGGCATATCCCTATAAGATTTAATCTGTTCTTTAGCTGCTAATAAAAACAACTCTTCATGAGTAGGACCTAAACAAAACTCGCGACCAGCCCTATCATTTAATTTAAACATATCATCACCAAATGATGAATATCTTTTAGATTTTTGAAATATTTCACTAGGAATTAAAGCGGGCATCAAAACCTCATTAGCCCCAGATAAATTCATATGCTTTCTAATTATCCTCTCAACATTTTGTTTTACCTTAAGTCCAAGCGGCATAAACATATAAACACCACTAGCTTCTTTCTTAATAAAACCAGCCCTTACAAGTAAATTACCACTTGTAGCCTCTTCATCCTTTATATCTTCCTTCTTAGTATAGAAAAAACTATTTTTTAATTTCATATTTATCAACCTTTCTAAAAAAAAGATTGATACCAATAAGGTGTGCATAAGCACGGTACCAACCTTTTATTAACTTAATTCATATAACGGTTTTACCCGGGAGTGATTAGCTCCACTTAGAAAGTAGGAATTAAATACTATCATAACTTGTTTTCACTATCCAAGCTCACTTTTTATGAGGAAATATTTAACATTCTTTCTTCATCGATTTTAAAATTTAATAATACTAATAGCAAATAATAGAAATACATTATATGCATATTTAAGTCTAAATTTAAACTTAATTGAAAGTTCATTAGTAGCAACCACCTTGTCAACCATACTAACAATCCAACTTTCCATATATTTAGGAACAGATATATTAACAGGAAACATATGTGATCTAATCATATCTTTTTCCTTAGTTGTCAGTTCAAAATTATCTGAAGCCGTTTTTAAAGCTAATTTCGGATGTGTAAAATACGAAACAAACTTTTCTTTAACAGTCTCATTTTCACTAATGAAAAAATCATGTAATAAACCACCAATAGCAGTTTGTTCATAATCCAAATGTAATGCTTTCGCAATCTTATAAGAATAATAAGAAACCTTTAAAGAATGTTCAAATCTACTAATTCCATGATGTTCTATTTTTTTTATCTTTGAAAATTCCTTATTATCCATAACACTACTAATTATATTCATATATTGTAAGTCGTTTTTATGACTACTCATTATAATTCACCTCAAATACTTAAACAGTATAACACAATATAGCACAAATTACAAATTGAGATTTAACTGTTTTCTTCCTCTGTATTTCCTTCTATTTTAAGCTCTTCTGACGGTGGAGTTATCTGAATAAACGTATTTCCGTCATTAACTTTTATCTCTTTTCCATCTTTATCAGTGTAAAGTGTTTGACTACTTCTACTTTCTTTTGACCATTTTATTGGAATAGCATAACCATCAGTTATATAATATCCCTCACCAGAACCAACATCATCTAATGATAATCTACCATAAGAATCATAAGCATGTGAAGCAATTGGAGTAATAATAATATTTTTATAAGTATACTGTTTTCCAGTTACAGCATCCACATGAGCAGTTCCTGACATACTTCTTTTATAAACCTTATTTTCACTATCATATTCATAACTACTATTAGTATAATATGAATATTTCATAAATACGCTATCCGCTTTTATAGCATCTTCTTTTTTACTTAAATCAACCTCATCAACACTATAATTTAAAAGTAAATCTTTATTAGTATCTCTATCATAACCCTTTTCTTTAGCATAAGCCTTTATCTTTTCAATACTAGTAAAAGCAGTATGCTCAGAAGCCTTATTAAGCGAAGTATCACGCCAAAATACTGATGATGCAGTTAACCCATTTATATTATCAACACCAAGTGATGATATATCCGCCTTAGCTTGATCACTCCATCCATAATGAACATAAATAGCATCATTTTCTAAAGCATAATCTAAATAATACGGTCTTGAACTCCTAACAGAACCTATTTTAGCAGTATTTTGATCTTTAAATAAAGCCATTAATCTAGTAATACCACCTTCTGCTAAAATTTCATAAGTAATATATGCATCCTGCAAACCAGCATGTGGCCAAGCTGCATGATTATTATTAATCATAACAGCTATAGGTCTTGATTTAGATTTTTCATCAACAATTTTTAATTTTTTAACAATTTTAACCTTTTTCGCAATATGTTTATCAAATTCTTTTGGATGAGTCCAATAATAATAAGCTCCTAATCCAAGAATAACTATAAATAAAATTGCAATAATAAACATTCTTTTTTTCTTTTTTTTCCCTCTTTTTGCCATAAAATAGCCTCCCTACATTTTATTATAAAGCAAATATAATTACATAAAATAATAATATAAAGTATCTATGTAAATATATGTCTATTTATATAATAATTATTCAGTAACTATCCAAGCATCTGGTATTGCTCTTGTAGATTTTTCACCACTACCATTAACAGGTTTATTAACAAGCTCACCATTAATAACTAATCCACATGATGTTCCGCCATCCAAATTAGCAGCATTATAAGCACCATATTTCATCATAATTTCAGTAAGTTCTACCATACCAACACCATCAATACCATGAGAATAATCACGGCCATCCATAACTAAGAAAAGCACAATTCCATCTTGCCTTTGCCCAATAGCACTTCTTGGAGCAGTTCCCCAACCACCATTACCTTTAATAAATGATGGCGTACCATTAACAATTAAAAACGGTCCAAATTCAACAGCATCACGAATATTTTTTTCTAAAGCTTGCTTTGATGTCATTTTACCCATAATAAACTTATTATCTTTAGTAAAACCAATTACACCACCTGATACCGGAACATTCCCATTATCACTAACTACCTTACCATTTTGAATAACAACACCATGTGGTTTAGCACCATTTCCCATATAACCAGGGTCATAAAATCCACTTGCATTCATAGCAACAATAGCCTTATTATTTTTAGCAATAGTAGTAAGCATCTCACCTTTTGAATTCATATTAGTAGCTGTTCCAACCTTAACCTTTGAAGCATCATATATAGCAACTAAATAGCCTCTCATACCATCGCCATCAATATTAATTAATTTATACTTTGCTCCATCTTCATGAGATAAAATTTCTTTCTCATATTTATTTTTATACATTACCTTTGATTTACTATAATCAACAAAACTAATAGCATTCAAATTAGTATCTTCATCAACAGATTCAACATAATTATTTTTAAGTACCTTATCAATTGTTTTTTGACTATAAAACCATTTAGCAAGGTATTGGTGATTCATAGTTGTCATAGCGGTAGTAATAAGCCACTCTCTAAAATTAGAATAAGGTCCATAAAGTAAAAACCCTAATCCAGCACCTCCAACTAAGCCAATACAAATTAAAGTAACAACAATTTTTTGCCATAATTTTAATTTTTTATCTTTTTTACTTTTTTTATCTTTTTTACTTTTTTTATCTTTATTATTATTTTTTTCTTCTATTTTTTCTTCCTTAGAAGCTTCTTCTTGACTAGAAACCTCTTTTTCATAATTATCTAATAACCTATTAATATAAACATCTTTTTTATCAGGAAAAATTTCATCTAAAGAAGGATCTTTAATGTATTTATCACTACGTTTAAGTTCTGAATTATCTTCTTCATCAAATAAATATTCATCATTATGCATTTTTTTCTACCTCTTCCTTACCAAAATATTCTCCATCTTTATCATAATCAATATAATCTTTATAAACTACAAATTTTGCTTTATTAACTTCTGCATAATTATTATTATTTTTCTTATTATATTCATTGTATTCATCAATTAAATCATTATATAATTTAGCATCAGAAATATAATAATTATTAGCTGCTTCATAATTTGCTTTAAATGTCGTACATCTACTATTAGCCCTAACATCACCATATTCAATAGTGCAGTTTTCTTTCAAATCTTTCGCAGTCGTATCAACTTTTTTAATAGCTGCCTCATAACTTGTAATAAAATCATTCCAAGCTGTCGCATTAGTAGAAAGTGTTTCAATATATAAATTCTCTTTATACTCATAAAATTTATTTCTTAAGGTTGAAAATTCATCAACAGCTTTATTAAAAGAGGCATAAGAATTTAAAATTTTATCCGTTTTTATCTTAGTAGCAGCCTTATCCTCTTTTAAACCATTGACCCAAAAACAAGCACCTACAAATAATATAATAATAATTAATAAAACAATTCCAATAATTTTTAATGATTTCTTCATAACATACTCCCTCTTACCTTCTTAAACAATATATCAAAATAAAAAAAAAAAGTAAAGAACCACCCACAAAAATATAAAAAGAAAATCATCAGATTTTCTATAAATTATTAAATATGGCATATATGATTATTAATAGACCTAGAACAATTCTATACCATCCAAATACTTTAAAATTATGTTTTTTGATGTAACTCATTAGAAATTTAATTATAAACATACTTGTTATGAACGCAACTATCATACCTGTTAGTAATATAGCAAGTTCTAATGATGTAAATGCAAATCCATATTTAATTACTTTAAGTAGACTTGCCCCAAACATAACAGGAATAGCAAGAAAGAATGTAAATTCAGCAGCTACAGTTCTTGATACACCAAGTAAAAGAGCTCCTACTATGGTTGCTCCTGATCTTGATGTTCCTGGAAAGATTGCAGCTATTAGCTGAAAAAATCCAATGATAAGTGCGGTTTTATAGTCAAGGTCTTTTAATGAAGTTATTTTGGACTTTATGTTTTTATTTTCTATAATTATAAATGCTATACCAAAGACGATTAAAGCAATGGCAACGCATATATAGTTATAAAATAATTTTTCAAATACTTCATCAAATAATAAACCAACAGCAGCTGCTGGCACGCAAGCTATTATTATTTTTCCCCATAGATTAAATATATTTTTATCAATTTTAATACTTCCATTGTTTTTTTTAAATGGAAATATATCCTTCCAATATATGATTACAACGGCCATAATTGCTCCCAGTTGAATTACAACTTGAAACATGTCATAAAATTTATTGGATACATTTAATTTAATAAATTCATTTAATAATATTAAATGTCCTGTACTACTAATTGGTAGCCATTCTGTTATTCCTTCAATTATTCCGAAAAAAATGGCTTTTATAATTTCTATCATATTTTATCTCCTACATTCTATATTTTCTTCACGCATTTTATTGAAAAATCTGACTGAATTTTTTTTAATATTAAATTCTTCTAATATGTTTTCTTTTAGTTTTAATACATTTAAATAATATTTTATTTCATAAGTAACATTTTTATCTTTTGAAACAGTTATTTTTATGTTATTGTTAGAAGCATATTTTTTATTATAAGAAATAGAACTTTCTTTAATATTTTTTATTAGTTTTTCCCCATCTTCATTTAAAGCAGTATATGTTTTAGTGATTACTGCATTTTTAATATTATCTTCTGCATCGTATACTACGTATGTTTTAGTATTATCAGTTATTGTAGATGATTTTACTGTTTTATTACATGTTTGTTTAAAGTCTTCATTTTTTACACATCCCGTTAGAGAAAAAGCGCATAATATAATTAATAGTTTTTTCATTGTGCCTCTGGTTTTAATAATGATAATGCGACTTTCCCTTTTGTTAAATCAATATCATCTACGTAGCAATCAACTATATCACCTACACTTACAACCTCGTTTGGATGTTTTATAAATTTGTGCGCTAATTTGGAAATATGAGCCATTCCATCATCATGAAGTCCAATATCTATGAAGACACCAAATGGGACAACGTTACGCACTGTGCCTTGAAGCTTCATTCCAATTTTTAAATCTTTTATATCTAATATATCTGTCTTTAATATTGGTTGTGGCATTTCATCACGTGGGTCTCGTCCTGGTTTTTTTAATGATTTAATAATATCTTCCAAAGTATATTCATCTGTTTTAAGTTTTATTGAATATTCTTTGATGTTAATATTATCTAATTTTTCTGATAGTTCTTTTGTTCCTATTTTTGACAAATCCATGTCAATTGATTTAAGCAAATTAAGGGTAAGGTCATAACTTTCTGGATGAATACTTGTTTTATCTAGTATATTATTTCCATCTATTCTTAAAAATCCTATAGCCTGCTGATACACTTTATCACTTAATAGTTTTTTTGTTTTGACTTCATCACGTGATGTTATTTTACCATTTTCATCACGATAAGAGATGATTTTATCTATATTTCTTTTTGTAAGCCCTGATACATATTTTAACAAGGAACTTGAAGCAGTATTTATGTTTACACCAACACTATTTACGGCTTTTGTTACAACAAAGTCTAGTGATTCGGTTAAATTTTTATTAGGAACGTCGTGCTGATAGGAACCTACTCCCATTCCTGTTGGTGGTATTTTAACAAGTTCTGATAATGGGTCTTGAAGTCTTCTTGCTATACTTACAGCACTTCTTTCGTTTGGAGATAAATTTGGAAATTCGTCTGATGCAACTTTTTCTGTTGAATAGATTGAGGCACCTGCTTCAGATACTATTACATATTTACAATTTAGGTTATATTCTTTTATCATTTCTGCACAAAATTTTTCACTTTCACGTGATGCAGTACCATTACCTATCGATATTATATCAATGTTATATTTTTTTATTAATGAGGAAACTAGTAGTTTGTATTTTTTCAAATCATCTTCTTTGATATTATTTAAAAATGGTTTTATGATTAAGGAATCTAAAAATTTTCCTGTTTTATCGATAACTGCTAGTTTACATCCGTTAACGTATCCTGGGTCAAAGCCTAAAACGTTTTTTTCTTTCATTGGTGGTTGCATAAGCAAACTTTCTAAGTTTATACCAAAGTTATGAATGGCATCCTCGCATGCTTTTTCTGTAAGTTCACTTCTGATTTCTCTTTCAATTGATGGAGATATTAATCTTTTATAACTATCTTTTATTGAATTTTCTATGATGTAGTTAAATGGTGCGGTTTTTTTTATTATCTTTTCTTTTAGATAATTTAATATTTTTTCTTCATCAATTTCTAGATTAACTGTTATTATTTTTTCTTTTTCGGCTCTATTTATAGCCATTATTCTA
>CAVKUP010000034.1:0-12107 GCA_963659735.1 bacterium | reverse complement strand
ATTTTACTGTATAATTACTATAGGTGATTTTATGGAAAATAAAGATTTAAACAATACATCATATACATCAAGAATAGCACGAAAAGAGATAGAAAATAAATTAAAGGAAAAACAAATAGAAAAAGAAAAAGAACTTGAACAAAGGAGAAAAGAATTACAAAAAGTTTTATTTGATAAAAAAGAAAAAACTAAAAAACCAATAATTACAAATATATTTTTATCTTTAGTTTTTGTAATTACCCTTGCCCTATTTATATTTCTTGTTTTAGATTCTTCTAATCATATTGATCAAATTTATCGAATAATAAATTCTTTATTACTACTTTTTATTATAATAGGATTACTTCTAAGTTTTAAAAATCTATTATATAAAAATAAAACTATTCAAACGAATATAACTGCATTTTTAATTTTAACTGCACTTATATTTAATGGGCTTTATATAACAAACATAATAAAATTGCCAAAACAAAGTCATATAACAAATTTTGAAAATGTAAGTTTAACACAAGCCATTAACTGGGCTGATAAAAACAATGTTAAAAACAATGAAACATTTGAATATAGTGATAGTATTAAAAAATACAATATAATTAATCAAAGTGAAAAAGAAGGAACGCTAACTAAAAATATTAAAAGTGTTGATTTTATTGTATCAAATGGGCCTGATTACAATAAGGAAGTAATTCTTTCTGATATGACTGGTCAGAGTGTTAGCGATGTTTTAAAATTTATTAATAATAATCACTTAAATAATGTTCAAATAAACTATGAAGAAAATGCTGAAACTGATAGAAATTATGTTATTAAACAAAGCTCAACTGGTAAAATAAAAAGAAGCAATGCAATTATATTTACTATATCTTTAGGTGATAAAAGCAAATTAAATCCAATTAAGTTAAAAGATTTAACTAACGAATCTTTATTAAATGCATCTGTATATTTAGGTCAAAATGGAATAACATATGAATTAAAATATGAATTTTCAGATAAAATTGAAAAAGGAAATGTAATTTCTACAAATATTAAAAAAGGTACTAGTTTAAAAGCTGATGATAAAATTATTTTAACTATATCTAAAGGAAAACAAATTAAAGTACCTGATTTTAAAAACAAATCACTATCCTATATAACAAAATGGATGATATATAATAACGTTCAAATAAATTATTTAGAACAATACAGTGATATAAAACAAGGTTATGCAATTAAATCTAATTATAACAAAGGAGATATTATTGAAGAAGAAACAACAATAGATATAACTTTTTCTAAGGGAATTTTAAAAATGAAGTCTTTTAAAAATATTAATGAATTTAAGTCATGGGCTGATAGTAATAATATAAAATATGAAATAAAAGAAGAGTTTAATGATTTAGATAAAGATACTATCATTAAAACTTCTATTCAAGAAGGCGAAAAAGTAAAACAAGATGAGCCTATTGTTGTATATGTTTCTAAAGGAAAAGCTATAACAGTACCTGATTTTAGTGGTAAAACAAAGTCAAATATTCAAAAAGAATGTAACTCACTTGGTATTACATGTAGTTTTACTAGTCAATATAATACTAAAGTATCTAACGATACAATGATTAGTCAAAGTATAAAAGCTGGTGAGAAAATAAGTAAAAGCGATACTATAAATATTGTAATTGCCACTAATAAAAAAGAAAGTACTACAAATAAATCAACAAGTTCAAATTCAAGTTCAAATTCATCTAATTCTTCAAATAATACAAATTCAAACACTTCAAACAAAACTTGTGAAACAGTTACATTTATTTCTTATGCAGGAAATACTGGAAGTCAAACAATACAAATGGTTACTGGAGCAAATCCAAAATTAAAATTTAATTGGGTTAAAACCACAGCATGTAATAATGGAAACTCCGATCCAGGAACAATATGTTCATCATCAATCTCTGATGGTTCAAAAGCTTCAACATGTGAAACAATCACAATAACTTATATACCTTAAAGTAAAATTTTATAATTTTATATTTATATAAAAAAGACCGATAGAAAATTAGGAAACTAATTTCTAACGGCTTTTTTTATGTTATTTCTTCCACCTTCATCTCTATAAAAATATAAATTATATCCTTGTTTTACAAGCATATCATCGACTACATTTTTATAAATAGCGCCCTTATATGTATTAAAATTTTTATTTTTTCTTAAATTCATTTGAGTCTCATCATCTAATGTAGCTATTAGTAGCCTGGATCACCAAAATACAGTCTGTAATTATCAGGATTATAATTTTTTTTAAAAGAAGAGCTACGTTATCAAGGCCATAACAAATATTAACAATTCCAACATTTGAAAACCAATCAACAACACCAACATATTCTCTGTTTCTCGCATCTTGAGAAATTTTAGTTATTTGAAATTTTTTGTTTTCATTTCCTAAAAAAACAGGTATTTTTCTATATGAATTTAAAATCTTTGTTTTATCCAATCCACCCGCATATTTAGTTATATCTTCCTCATAATCTAATATAATTTGTTTTTGCATATCTAATATTCCAGTATATGCTTTATTTTCAATAAACGTTTTAACTATTAAAGGCATGCCACCTACAACCATATACTCTAAAAATTATTCATCATAACATCATATTGAATTTTTGAAAGAGGCTTATTTTTGATCATACATAAATACAAATCTTCAATTTGTTCATTCTTATAACCTTTTGCCCACAAAATTTTTCAAAATCCATTGAGTGCATTATATAATCTTGTTTATTTCCAACGCTATTTGATTCTACTTTTTCATAATTTATATCCATTAATGAACCAGAGCAGATCACATCAAATCTACCATCTTCTCTAAACGCTTTTAAAGATGTCACACAACTAGGATAATCTTGCATTTCATCAAAAAAAATTAATGTTTTACCCGGAATAAATTTAAATTCATCATTTTTTAATGTAATGTCTTTAATTATTTTATCAATCTCAAAACCTTTGTCAAATATATCTTTATATTCTGATTGTAAAATAAAATTTTTATTAAAAAATAGTTTTACCATTATATTATATAAAATAAAACTAATTTTATATTTATTTTAAACAACTATTCAGACTATAGCACGCAAAAAGCAGCAATTAATTTGCCACTTTTTAGATTTTACTAAATTTATAAACTAACTATTTAACAGTTAATTCAATACGATTACCACGTTTATAATTTATTTTAAAGCTATATTTTTTACCATTAATATTGGCTTTTACATTATCCAAACTTCTATTTAATTTTTCTGTAAATTCATAAATATCAGTTATATTAGAAGATGTTGTAATGTAGATAACATAATTGCCTTTTGGAATATCAGAAATGTCTATATTATTGTCATACCAAGCTCTAGTTTTGTTTAAATTATCACTTTCAGGTAATATAGCCAAATAATCACCATCAGTTATACTTCCTAAATTTTTGGTGTATGTATCAAATGTATCCATATTTTCAAATATAATTTTACGTGTAACATCTAAACTGCTATCTAAATTAGAACCATAAGAATATGATAATCCACGAAGATGTAATTTACCATCATTGTTAAATTCAAATTTTACATATTTATCAAATTGATTATAGTATACTGAAGCGGTTTTAGAAGCAAGTTTTTTATTACGAACTATAAGTTCGATAGGGCTATTATCATAACTATAATTATTTCTAATTACTACTTCTTTATCTCCAGACCAACTGCCTTCTTGTGTTTTATTAAGTTTATTGTTAATAATACTCTTAGAATAATAATTATCACTAGAAGATACAATATACATTTTATAATTGCCTTGAGGAATATTAGAAAAATCAATATCAATCTTATACCAAGAATATGTATAATCATTACCATCTAAACTATAAATAGGTCTTGTCATCAAAGATTTATCAGTAATTCTCGCAGCCTTTTGTTCAATAACATTTCCAGTTTCAATGTTTTCAAATAATACTTTATATTCAATATTTACATTTAAATTATTATCAATACCTTGAATAGTATTATAACCCATAATTTCTAATCTACCAGAAACATTTTTAATATATTCCAAATAACTAATGCCTTCTACTTTTTTTGCTTGTTTTTCTACAACGCTTACTTTTATAGTTTTAGAAACAGTTTGATTATAACTATCGGTAACACTATATACAATTTTATACTCGCCTATTTTACTAGTATCAACTTCCCCTTCATAAGTTATTTTACTAGTTAAATCTCCATCTTCTTTATCAGATGCTTTAATGCCCTCTAATGGATTAAAATTATCATTTTGATTAATTGTTTTATCACTAGCCTCTATAATTGGTAATTGGTTAAGAATAACATTTACTGTTATTTTTTTAGTAGTTTGTTGCTTATTTTTATCAGAAACTTTGTATGTTACTTCATATTCTCCTATTTTACTGGTATCAACATTACCTTCATAAATTATTTTACTAGTTAAATCTCCATCTTCTTCATCATGTACTTTAACTCCTTCCAACGGATCAAAATTACTATTTAAATAAATTTCTTTATCATTAGCTTCAATAACAGGTTCATTATCTTTTATAACTTTAACTGTTATTTTTTTACTAGTTTTTTTATTATTTTTTACAACATTATAAACTACTTCATACTCTCCGACTTTAGTAGTATCAGCTTCTCCTTCATAAGTTATTTTATCAGTTAAATCTTCTTCATCATCTTTAGCAGATACTGATGACATATAATCAAATGAAGTATATTGTTTAACTTCTTTATCAGATGCATTAATTATTACATCATTATTAGATACAACTTTAATTTTAACAGTTTTACTTACATGAAAATTATTATTATCTATAGTAGTATAAGTAACTTCATATTCTCCTTCTTTAGTAGTATCAACTTCTCCTTCATAAGTTATTTTACTAGTTAAATCTCCATCTTCTTTATCATATGCTGTTACATTATTTAAATAATCAAAATTAGAATTAATTTTAATTTCTTTATCAGATGCATTTATTACAGGTTGATTATTAGATACATATACTTCTTCTACAGGAATATATCCATAAAGTGGACCTTCATCAGAAGAAAGATCGGTATAAACTTTATAAAATTCTACTCCATTTAATCCAGTAACTTTATCAACTACATTTAATGACATATTATAAACTTTAAAATTAGAATAAGGATTTTTCAAAGTATAAATATGTGCTTCACTTGTTCTTTCAGGTTTATCAAAAATCCAAACATCACTTAAATTTTTATAAACAGCGCCAATCGTATTAGAATTATAGTCTTTACCACCATAGTTTATATCATTTGTAAATGAATTTCTAGCTTGCTTTTCTCCCCAATAAGGATCAGTTGCATATTTAACATTTCTACCACTTGATTTATTTCCATAATGAGAACCATAATAATAACTACCTGATTTAGCTGAAGAATAACTGCCATTAGTTCTCTTGGCATAATCCATAATAGAATCTTTAACACTATCATAGCTATAAGCGTTTTCATAAGGTGAACTGTCAGATGCACCATATCCAAACAAGTTATTTTTATCCATTGCAATCTTGCTTGTACCATTCGCACTTTCGTTCATAGCAGTACCAAACATCATTAAAGCATTTTGTCCATATTTTTCTTCGGCTTCTTTAAAATAAATACCAGTTCCAAATAATTTAGAAGTATTTTCATTATATCCTTTATTTTTTATAATATTATCAAAATCTTCTGCAGTATATCTTGTTGTAGATTTACTTGATAAATATAAATAATAATTATAATAAGGATTATTGTAGTTAATACTATTTTTATAATCCCCGTTTCTATAATCATCAAGCATTGATGTTATATTTGAATAAAAATAATTACCATCAAAACTATAATATTTTACATCTGGCTCTAAAAATGATGGTGCAGTTCCCAAATTTATAAAATAATCAGTATAACCATTTCCTACATAATATTCATAATGATGAATTAAATTGCCAGTTTGAGAATATTTATTATAATAAGTTAAAATTGATGCATCACTATTCAAAACAGTAACATTATCTGTTTTAGCAATCCAAGCATCGGAACCATTATAATTTATTTTAAACCAAGTATATCCATCATTATCTTTAGTTTCATAATAATTAAAATTAGTTGTACTAGTTACTTTAGTAATTACCTCACCACTAAGAGATGCACTTTTTCTAATTCTAATTCCATATCCTCCATCAACTTTAATTACATTACCAGATGCACCAAGTAATGAAATAGGAGTAACAACGCCGTTATTAATATCAGTCCATCCAATAAAACCACTAATCATAATTTTTACTCTGCCATCAGCATAACCGAGTAAAGCAGCATCAGAACCGTAATAAGATGAAATCGAAGTGTAAGCAGATGAATCGTTTTTATTTTGATATAAATAAAATACACCAGGTTTAAATTTAAATAAAGCATACTTACTATCAATAGGAACTCCATCTTTGTATATAGTAGCAACATTATCACTACTTGAATTTTGATTATTCATAACACTTAAAGCAGAATCATAGCTACTATAAGTACCAACAGTTTTATTACCAGTTTTATTTGCAACCATTTGAACTGTATAACTACTAGATGCACCCACTTTACAAAAAGGTACAATAAGCATAATTAAAATTAATAATATTTTCTTTTTCATATCGCACCCCTTTTCTATAATAATTATAACATGTAATTACTTAACTAATTTAAAATAAATTATTTCTTTACACAAGTTTACTTTTAAATAAAAACATGTTAGAATATTTAATAATTTATAGGGGGAAAATTACTATGAGTGCTATTAAAGAATCAAGTAAAAAGATAGTAAAAGCTTTATTTTATCCAGACGATACATTATCACTAATACCAAATTGGCTTTCATTTTCAAGGGCAATTGGAGGAATCACCTTACCAATAATGGTATATACTAATACATCTTTACCAATAATTTTAGGAAGTACTTTTTATCTAGCTATATCAGATTATTTAGATGGTAAAGCAGCTAGATTATTAGTTAAAAAAGAAACAAGTGAAGGTGCACTATTAGATGCAGTATCTGATAAAATATTTTCACTTTCATTAATAATCGGAATATTACCAATATTACCAATATTTGCTTTAAATGGAACATTAGAATTAGCAATAGCATATATTAATAATAAAAGCTTATCTCAAGGTGGCAATCCAAAATCAAATATACTTGGTAAAGTAAAAATATGGCCACTTTCAATTGCTTTAGGATTAGCATACTTAGGGATATCTACAAAAACTGAAAAACTATTAATAGCAAGTAAAATATTAAGTATTTCAACCGTACCTTTAGAAATAATTAATATTAAACAGTACAATGATGAATATAAAAAGCAAACAAAAGAAATTCAAACAGAAAAAAACGAAATTAAAAAAAACAAATTATCTTTATCTAAATCAAAACATAAATATATGATTTATAAAATGCCAACAAAAGTAGATGAAAAACAAATTCAAAATCAAGAGACTAAAAAGAAACAGTATGTTAAAAAATATAAATAATATCAAAAAAGCCGAGGTTTTACCCTTGGCTTTAAATTCCTTTTATAAATAACATATACACTAAGAAAAATATATAAATTAAATACATAATAGTTCCGTTAATCATTTCAAATTTAGTTGATTTATATTTAACGCCCACAGCCATTGTAGATAATATGCCACCTACTAATCCTCCAATATGAGCAAAATTATCAATTCCAGTAAATGAAAAACCAATAATTAGATTTATTAATATTAATGGTATAATTTGCGATTTTACAACACTATCCAAATATACTCTATAATGGTATCCAAAATATAAAAGTGAACCCATTAAACCAAATATAGCACCCGAAGCCCCTACACTATAATTACTACTAAATAAAATTGAAAGTAAGCTACCTGAAAGACCAGATAATAAATAAATAGCTAAATATTTATATTTACCTAAAAAGCTTTCTAATTGCATACCAATTATATAAAGAGCATACATATTAAATACCAAATGCCATATACTAGCATGACAAAATATACCTGTAATTAATCTGTAATACTGTCCACTAGTAATAAAATATCTATTGACAGCAAGGGTAGTAATTAAATTATTATTTAACGTGCATAATAAATAAATTAAAACATTAATAAATATCAAGCCATATGTAACAATTGGTTTTTTAGGTTTAAATACATCTTCATTCATTCTTGCATCATTTTCATTTTTTCTATTTATATCGTCAGTAATTTTAATAAAAAGTTCTAATCCTTTTTCTTTAAAATCCATATCATTTGTAATATCTGGAAATGCATCAATTACAAATCTATATTTTTTTAAATCCTCAATATCTTCTACTTTCGCAAACTTAATATTACTATTTGAAAATTCATTTATATCAACATTATCCCCTAAATTTACAAAAATGCTTAAAGCACTTATTTTAAATGATAAAGTTTTTTTCTTTATTGATTTAAGTAAATTTTTAGTTTTATATAAATCAAATTTAAATTGTTCATTATTATGAATATAGCCCGAAACAATACGAACAATTTTATAATCATCATTTAAATTTTCGAGCCATATTTCATCTTTAACTCCCCTTATAACAACAGGATTATATCCCCTTTCAGTAATAAAATAGTGCAGTAATTTCATTACTAATTCTTCTTTTTCATTAACTATTATCTCTTCCATAATTCACCTACTTAAATTTGTCTAATATATTTAAAAAACAATCTGGCAGTTCACTTTGAAACATCATAAATTCATGTGTTTTAGGATGTGTAAATCCTAATTCTTTAGCGTGCAGACACTGACCAGTTTCATCAAATAATTTCCTATTACCATATACAGGATCATTAACAACAGGATGAGAAATATAATCCATATGAACTCTAATTTGATGGGTTCTTCCTGTTTCTAATTTTAATTCAATTAAAGTCGCATTTGAATATCTTTCTAATACCTTAAAATGTGTAATTGCTTTTTTTCCATCGCCTCTTACCGCCATTTTTTTTCTATCATTTTTGCTTCTTCCAATAGGTGCATCTATTAAACCAGTATCATTTGGAATAACGCCCCATACTAAAGCGATATATTTTCTATATGTTTTTTTTAAAGCAAGTTCATTAGCTAAAAACTCATGAGCTTTATTATTTTTAGCAATCATAAGTAACCCTGTTGTATAAGCATCAATCCTATGCACAATTCCGGGACGAGAATCACCATTTATATCACTTAATTTAGTATGATACATAAGTCCATTAACTAAAGTCCCATGATTATTACCCGCACCTGGATGAACAACAACGCCATTAGCCTTATTAACAACTAAAACATCATCATCTTCATATACAATATCTAAATTCATCTTTTCAGGAGTTATATTATCATCATAGTTATGATCTATATTAATATCATCACCTTGCTTAAGCATAAAACCAGGTTTTACTAATTTATCATTAACTAATATTTCTTTATTTTTTATCATTTTAGTAACTTGACTTCTACTAACCTCTAGATAAGAAGCTAAAAAATTATCTAATCTAATTTCATCTTTTTCAACTTTTATGTTCACTTTTATCACCTTTTATAATATCAAATCCTATTAAAAAAATAGAAATAACAATAGCTATATCAGCTAAATTAAATACTGGAAAATTATAATTAAATATTGTGAAATCCAAATAATCAATTACTTGCATGTGCCAAAGCCTATCGATTAAATTTCCTAATACGCCACCTATTAAAATACCATAAGTTATTTGATTATAATTGTTTAAATTTTGATTTTTTATTAAATAAAAATAAATAAAAAATAAAGCAAAAATAGAAACAAAAATTAAAAATAATGTATTAGAACTCATTATACTAAAAGCTCCTCCAGTATTGCCAATTAAAGTAATTGAAAAAAAATTTTTAATAATCGAAATCGAATAACCAAAATCAATAAAATTTAATAAAAATATTTTTATAATTTGATCTAAAAACGTTATTATAAATGCAATTATAGAAATTTTTTTCATATGTCCTTCACCCTTTATATTATACCAAAAAATGTAACTATTTAGCTACATTTTATCAATGAATGTTAAAATTTCATCACTAGAGATATATCCAACATTTATTTTAAAATCATCTTTTGACTTAAAATATATTAATGTAGGAACACTCATAACACCATATTTTTTACAAAGTTCCATATTCTCATCAATATCTACTTTCATAATTTTAATATCATCTTTTATTTTATCAAGTTCTAAAGAAAGCATTTTACAAGGACCGCACCACGTAGCGTAAAAATCTACTAAAATATTTCCTTTACTAATTTCATTATCAAAATTATCTAAATTTCCTTTTATTTCCATAAACCATAATCCCTTCTAATATTTATTTAAAACAGTATCAATACCTTTAATCTTTATTTTACCACTTTTTTCCAAATACATAACTTCTTTTTTAGTAACTACTTTATACTTTAAGAATAAATCTAAAGTTTCTAAGTTAAATTCATTATTACTTTCTGTTTCAGTATACTTATCACTAATTCCTTTAAATTCATCTAATACTTTTAATGAAGAAGAAGCAACATTTGATAAAATCGGTGTATTTTTAAGAATAGGATCTTTAAAATTAGAATTATTAATAAACTTAACATCTACAAAATTTGGCATTGAAAGTAGGTATAAAATAAAAAATATAATAACATAATGTCTAAGCATTCCAACAAGCGCACCTAATATCTTAGATGGAATACCTAAAATAACAGTAAATTTTAAAATAGTTTCCAATATACCAGTTGATAATAATACAGCTTTAAGCACAATAGTTAAAATACCAAACACTAAAGCAAAAGCAACTACTTCATATAAAGCAATGTTCAAAACAGTTATTCCTTTTATAATGCCACCAAAGTTAAAAAATGGTCCAAAGTTCATTAAAACCTCACTTACTGGATTTTTTAACAAATAAGAAAATATAATAACTACAATTATTCCTAAAAAATTAACGACACTTTTCGTAAATCCTTGTTTAAAACCAATAAAAGCCCCTAAAACAAGAAATAAAATAATACCCATATCAATTATACTCATTTTTATCCTCCTTGTAATAATTATATTACATCGTTCAAAAAAAGAAAAGTCTTTATTGAAAAAACAAAATATGTTAAAATGTATGCAGGTGATAAAAGTGAACAAGGTAAAAACAATTACATTAAAAGTAAGTGAAAACACAATGAAAAAAATGGAAGAATATTTTGAAGACAAAAAAAGAGAAAAAACACCACCTTATGCTGTTTTTCAAGCAAAAGAAGCTGATACTACTGTCACACTATACCAATCAGGAAAAGCCCTATTTCAAGGAATAAGTGCGGATATAGATGCAAATATTTGGTCAGAAACTGAAAGACATTTAAATCCTGATAAAAAAATAGAAATTAAAAATGCTGAAACTAAGAAAAAAGAAATAACCAAATCAAATGTATATTTTAAAAATACAATAGGCTCTGATGAAGTTGGTACAGGTGATTATTTTGGACCTATTGTCGTAACCGCATCTTATGTTAGAAAAGAAGATATTCCATTTTTAGAAAGTTTAAATGTTAAAGATTCTAAAAAATTAACCGATGAACAAATCTTAAAAATAACACCTCAAATTATAAAAAAAATACCCTATTATACTATAACAATAAGTAATAAAGAATATAATGAAAAACATGACATTTTAAATATGAATGCAATGAAAGCGATACTTCACAATAAAGTATTATTACAAATGAATGAAAAATATCAAGATTATGAATATATTGTCGTAGATCAATTTGCAAAGAAATATATCTATTATAATTATTTAAAAAATATCCCAAAGATTCAAAAGAATATAACATTTATAACCAAAGCAGAAGACCAATGTTTATCTGTTGCCTGCTCTGCCATAATAAGCAGGTATATATTTTTAAAGGAATTTGATAAAATATCTAAAAAATATGATGTTATTTTACCAAAAGGTGCGGGTGAAAAAGTTGATGAAATTGGCGCCCTACTTGTAAAAAAATATGGTTTAGATGTTTTAAATGAAATAGCAAAAATAAGCTT
>CAVKUP010000033.1:0-12122 GCA_963659735.1 bacterium | reverse complement strand
CCTTAAAAAATCTTTTTTCCTTATTGTTTGTCATATGTAAGCCTTTCTAGAGGAATCATCTCCTCATATATAACATACGATATAAATTATTAATTTCCTTTTTATAATCAAAAAAAATTAAAAGTTTTTATGCTTTTAATTTAAAAAAGTGCCTAATCAGCACTACTTAAAACTTCATATTTTTCTAAATAATAACTATTACCATTTTTAGAAAATGTATAACGATATCTAGTCCCTTTATTTTTTAACCCATCAAAATCGTTCTCATAATTTGCTTTAACCTTAACTAAATCAAGCTCTTCACCATTATCAGTTGTATGCATATAATTATTAGAATTATATATTTGATTAATACCAGAAGGCTCTGTAGTTATATATTCACTAACATTAGAATTAAAATAAAGTTTATTTAAAACAAGAACATATTTATTCCCATTTTTCTTAATACTACCTACCTTTGTATAAATAGGTTCGCTGTTCAAAGTTCCATGAGAAGAATGCTCATTATTCAAAATAAACATTCCACTGCCTTGATCATAATTATATAAAACACCATCATTAACGTTACAATTAATAGAAGTAAGATTAATACTCTTATTAAAAACCCTCTTTATATAACTTGAAACCGCACTACCATAAATTTTATTACATTCATATACACCACTACATAATTTATCAATAGCAACCCTTTGAATACCATCCATACCGTATGCATCCAAAGAATCTAATTTTTCTGAAGAAATAAAATCAACTAACTTAGAAGAGACCTCATCCAAAGTTTCGTCTTTAGTAACCTCTTTATATACTACCTTTTGCTTCCCAAAACAAACTAACAAAAGAATAAAAACAAGCAAGGCAACAACTACAAACAAAATAGGAACTAAATTACTCTTCTTATCTTCTTTCTTATTAAAAAAATCATTCATATTATTTGGTGAAGCAATATCATTTAAATTGTCCATACTATTTCCTCCTATTTTTCACTTTACTAATAAATAACTTATAAAAAATCCATACAGTACATATTCCACCAAGAATCAAATAAATATAAAAAATAAATGGTAAATCATCACTTTTCTGCATAACAATCAAACTAGTACCTAAAATATAAGCAACATCCAAAATAGTAATCATTATTAAATGAACCTGTTGTTCTAAATTTCTAACCTGGCCTTTAGAATCATTAAGTTCAATATTAAACCTTAACTCACCACTATTTACACCTTTTAAAAAAGATAAAACCTCATTAGGCAAATATACTAAATCACTACCACTTGAAACACTCTTCTTCAAAAAACTCTTAACTTTTTCCTTATCAATAGTCTTATCAGGTTCAATATAAGTACTCAAAATTTGAATTAAATTAATTTTAGGACTTACCTCTTTTAAAACGCCTTCAATAACAATAATTCCCCTCATAAGCATAGTAATATCCCTAGGCAAAACAATATGATTATTAGAAAGCATCATAAGCATATCATTTAAAAACTCCTTAATATCAATATCAGAAGCATTTTGGCCCATATTTTTATCCAAAACTTTTCTTATATCATTTTTTAAAACCATATAATCAACTTGAGAAGAAGTTCTACCAAGTGTAAGTAAAATATGAGCAACCTCAGTAATATCATCCTTTAAAATAGCTAAAATGCAATTACCTAAAAGTTCTCTATCCTTCTTAGAAATCTTGCCCATCATTCCAAAATCTAAATAAATAATCTTACCATCAGAAATCTTAATATTCTCAGAATGAGGATCAGCATGAAAATAACCATCTGTAATTGCCTGTTTAATATAATTACAAGCAAGTTTCTTACCTATCTCATCCCTATTATATCCATACTTTTTCAAAGAATTAAAATCATTAATTTTAATTCCATCCATATACTCCATAACTAAAGCCTTACTAGTTGTATACTCAAAATAAACCTTAGGAGAACCTATATATAAAACATCCTTATTCTTTTCATAAAACTCTTTAGTATGATTAGCTTCAATTAAAAAATCCATCTCTTCCTTAGCAGTTTCATACATCTCATCAATCGCATCACTAAAATTAATAACAGAATTAAAAATCTTATCAATCTTTAATAAATCAATTAACTTCTTTAAAACCTTAACATCTAAAGTCATAAGCTCATCGATATTTTCCCTTTGAACCTTAATAACAACCTTAGTTCCATCTTTTAATAAAGCTCTATGAACTTGAGCAATTGAAGCAGAACCAATAGGTTTTTCATCAATAGATTTAAAAATTTCATAAGTCTTACCACTATATTCAACATTTAAAATATCTAAAACCTTATCAAAATCCATTGGACTAACTTGATTTCTTAAATGTGAAAGTTCCTCACAAAATTCTTTCGGAATAACATCATCACGAGAAGCCATAATTTGACCCAACTTAATAAAAGTAGGACCCAACTGTTCAATAGCTAAACGTAAATTAACAGGAGTTGGATTTTTAACTAAATCATATTTTTTTATAACCCCTGCTATTTCAAATAACCTATCTTTACTACTTAACATCTTTAGTTTTATTTTCTTTCTTATCTTTAAGTAAACTTAAAATTTCTTTTTTATCCTCAGCACTCAAATTTTTAATTTGATCAGCAAGTTCATCCTTAGATAAATCAGCTTTTACAATAGTGACATTTTCTTTAATTTTTTCACTTATGTTATGTTTTAACTCTTCGTTTAAAACCTTTCCTTGTTCATAAGCCTCAGTTCCTTTTTTAAGTAAACCATCCTTTAATTCTTTTGCCTTTTCACCAGTATAAGCTAAAGCACCTATACCCATAAGCATAATATCTTCTAAACTTTCTTTCATAATATCATCCCTTCCTATCATAACCAATTATATCACGGCAAAAAAATTTTTTAAAGCACATCACATAGAAATTACATTTACTAATTACAAAATAAATGTTAAAATCAAAAAGGTGATAGAAATGAAAATAACAATATTAGGTGCGGGTGCATATGGGTGTGCACTTGGACAAATAACAAACGAAAACAAACATAAAACAACAATATACACACCAATAAAAGAAGAAGAAAAACAAATCAATGAAACAAGAGAAACAAATAAACTTCCAAATATAAAAATAAACAAAAGTATAAAAATAACATCCAACATAAAAGAAATAGTAAATGCAGAATTAATAATAATAGCCATTCCAACCGCATTTTTAAAAAACACCATAGAAAAAATAAAACCATATTACAAAAATACACCAATTTGTATAGCCACAAAAGGTATTGAACAAGGAAGTAACCTATTTGTATATGACATAGTAAAAAACATACTAAACACAGACAAAATAGCAGTTATATCAGGCCCATCATTTGCCATAGATATAGCCCAAAACTATCCAGTCGGACTAACACTAGCCAGTCAAAATAAACAAACAATTGATGAAACATTTAAAGCATTATCAAATGAACACTTTAAATTAAGAAAAACACCAGACATAATGGGAACAGAAATATGTGGTTCAGTAAAAAACATCATCGCAATTGCTTCAGGCATTTTAGCTGGATTAAACACATCAGAATCAACAAAAGCAATGCTTATAACCGAATCACTTCATGACATCAAAGGATTAATAAAAGGATTAGGTGGTGATGGCGATACCGTATTATCATATGCAGGACTCGGAGACCTACTCCTAACCGCAACAAGCCCTAAAAGTAGAAATTATACCCTTGGTTACATGATAGGTTCAAAAAAAGAAAAAACAGAAATTGAAAACTACATAAAAAACACAACCATAGAAGGACTATACACCTTAAAATCAGTAAATGAACTAGTCAAAAATAAAAATATTGATATGCCAATAATTAAATTAATAAATGAAATAATATATAAAAATAAACCGGCAGAACAATTAATAAAATTCTTAATAGAAAAAAAATAAGTTAACGCAAAACGTTAACTTTTTAATTTTCTTTTGTAATACCGTATTTTTTATTGAATTTTTCAATTTGTCCAGCTTTTTTAACAGCACCTTGTTTACCTGTAAAAAATGGATGACATTTATCACAAACTTCAATCTCTAACTCAGGCTTATTAGATTTTACTGTAAAAGTATTACCACAAGCACAAGTTACCTTAGTATCTACATAATCAGGATGAATTCCTTTTTTCATACTATCTTCTCCTTCCGCCATGACCAAATTAAGTCATAGAAATTCAATGCGAATATATAATACCACATTTTAAAAGAAAAAATCAACCATCAACAATTAAATTCATAACAAAAATGCGTTTTTTTACCCTAAATACCACTAAATATTCCACTTACAGTATAACCTTTACCACTTTTCAACAATCCAAAAAAGCAATTAAACCTTTTAACCCTTTACTCATAAACAATAATAACGCAAATACTTAAGAAAATAAGAATCAACAAAATAAACCTATTAATAAATATAAAATCAATCATTAAATAACTTATCACCAACCTTTTGAACCACCCTATTACCAATCATCTTAGTATCATAAATATCCACATAACTAACACCATAATCTAAGCAAACCTCTTTAAACCTTTTATTCAAATAATTAATAACCTTATCACCACTATATCCAACAAAAACAATATCTTCCTTACAATATTCTCTCATCAATTTCAAAAGATCATCCAAACATAAAGCAAGCTCATCAATATAATCATAAGCATCATCTTCCCTACTATAAACATCATCAACATTAATAGATAAAGTTACCAAATCAGCCTTAATTAAAGCATTTTTTAAAGTAGTTCCATCTTCCAATTTTTTATTATCATTAATATCATTAATAATATCCGAAATTCTAATTGATGAAGACGAAAAATCATTTAAATACCTTTCTAATACCCCTTTATCAGATAAATAATTTTTAACATAATAAGAATATCTATTAACATCATCACCTAAAACAACATAATAAACCTTCTTATCCATGTTACACAAATAAATAACAAAAACAGTAAGCAAAACACCACCAACAAACAAAATCTTCTTCATAAAAATCACCCACAATAAAAAGTAGAAATAAATCTACTTAAATATATTTTTAAAAGAAACAATTATTCATCAATAAGCCATATTTTAGCACCTACATTAGTAAATTTTTCAATCAAATCACTATAACCCCTAAGTAAATGTTTAATATCCGTAATAACAGTCTCACCATCCGCACTTAAAGCAGCTAAAACCAAAGCCGCACCAGCCCTTAAATCACTAGTTCTAACAAGCTTACCATTCAACTTAGTAGGACCAAATACATGAATAGTATCACCACAAACCTTAATATTAGCTCCCATTTCATTCAAATACTTAGTATTTTGAAACCTATTTTCATAAATAGTCTCATGAACAACACTCTCACCATCAGCCAAAAGTAAAAGTGTCGTAATAGGTTGCTGCAAATCAGTCGCAAACCCAGGATAAACCGCCGTTTCTATATGACAAGGTTTTAAATGACAAGACCTATTAGTAATAACCTTATCACCGTCAATTCTATAATCAGCACCCATACTATCCAAAACATCAAAAAAACTTTTCAAATGACTAGCATCAACATTACATATTTCTAAATTATCACCATTCATAAGTCCAGCTAAAATATAAGTTCCAGCCTCTATTCTATCAGGAATAACAGAAACAGCACCACCAGATAAATCAAAACCACCAACAATTTCTAATCTATTACTATCCTTACCAGATATATTAGCACCCATACTAACCAAAAAATCAATCAAATTACCAATTTCAGGCTCGCATGCCGCATTATTAATAACAGTTTTACCTAATGCACCAACCGCTGCAAGTAAAAGATTAACCGTAGCTCCCACACTAGGAAAAGGTAAATCAATAACCGCACCTTTAAGCTTAGAAGCTTCAATAACATATAAATCATCATCAATCGAAACTTTAGCCCCCATCATCTCAAAACCCTTTAAATGAAAATCAATAGGTCTAGCCCCAATCACACAACCACCAGGCAAACTAATCTCAACCCTGCCAAATTTTGCAAGCAAAGCACCCATAAAATAATAAGAAGCTCGCAATTTACTAGAATATTCCAAAGTAATTTTTTTGTTCATCATACCCTCAGTATCAATATACAAAGAATCATCAGAAAAATAATAAGAAACATTTAAATATTTTAAAATCTCCTCCAAATTTTCAACATCAGAAATATGAGGAATCTTATTAATAACAGTTTTATCAGACAAAATAGCAGCTGGAATTAAAGAAACAACACTATTCTTAGAACCACTAATATAAATTTGACCTCTAAGCGTCCTACCACCAATAACTTTAATCTTATCCATAATAATCACCTAATAATATATTATCACAAACAAATAATTTGTACACCTCATTTACACTTTAAAAAGCATATATAATACCAATTAAAAACAAAACACCCCCTCCTAAAATAGTTGTCACCTTACCCAATAATCTTTCAATTTTGTTACCTAAACACAAACCAGCAAACGTAAAAGCAAAACTAAAGCAAGCAAAAATAATAGGTGAAAAAACATTATCCAAAGTAATACCAACAGAAAAACTATCCACACTTACCGCAAAACCAAATAAAAAATAATCCTTAAAATTAAAAGAAGAAACATCCTCACTTTTCTTAAAAGAAGAAATAAACATATCAAAACCAATAAAACATAATATAAGTGAAACAACATAATCCATATCAAACTTAAAAAAAGAAAATAAAAAACTTAAAAAATACATTCCTAAAAGTGGCATAAAAAAATGAAACAAACCAACAACCAAAGATAAAATTAACCTTTCCTTAAAGCTCATCTTCAAAGTACCATAAACTAAAGCCAAAGAAAAAGCATCCATACTAAGACTAATTGCCATTAAAAAAACCAGCACCATAAAAGCCTCCTAAAAAACTCTATGAAACTAGTTAAATATTATGCATATACTTATCAAACAAATCCCTAACAATTGACTTATACTCTACATCACTACTTTCATCACCTTCAATTAAACATAAAGGAGGAAATAATACACACCACCAATTATCACCCTCACCTTCACCTAAAGTAACAAGTAATGATTCATAATAACCTTCACTATATTTTACGCCCTTATATTCCTTTTCAGGAAAGTAATTTTTTCCAAAATTAATATTATATCCTTTGTCATACCCTTCTTTAGAAAGAACATTCTGTACATCTTTGTCAACCAAAGATAAATTATTTTTAATAAGCTCCCTAGCCTCTTCAGAACTCTTCGCATCCTTAAGTAAATCATACATCGTAATTTCTAATTTATCACGAACCTTACTCTTAACATTTTGATCAAAAGCCGAATTACTATTAGGAACAATTCTAATTCTAATCGCATCAGAAGGAACCATTAAACTCTTAGCTAAACAATCAGAAATAAAAACATAAAAAACAGAAATAGCAATTAATAAACAAATAATTTTCTTCATAAAAATCACCCTCTATATAAATATTGGGTGATTAAATAAAATTTTATTCATTAACCTTAAAACTACTTTGTAAAACTGCCATCAAAATAGATAAATATTTATCATACGGTGTATCTGTTCTACTAGTCATAATAACCGGACTAACCGTTCCATTCAAAACACCAGCCGTCTTCATATGACCAAAAAATACTAAACCCTTAGTAAAAATATTACCAGAAGCTAAATCAGGTACAATAAGTATATCTGCATGACCACAAACCTCATTAGTAACACCTTTGTGCAAAGCAGCCTCTTTACTAACCGCAATATCCAAAGCCAAAGGACCAGCAATATGACCAATATTCTTATATCCCTCGTACTTACTAACCAAATCCGCATCAACAGTACTTTGAATACTAGGATTAGCCTTCTCTAATGCAGATAAAACAGCAACATTAGGATTAGAAATACCCAAAACATTAGCTAAATCAACCGCATTTTGAACAATCTTAATCTTCTTAGAAACATCAGGATTAATATTAACCGCACAATCAGAAATAACCATCAATCTATTTTCTTCACTAAATTCTAAAATCGTAGCCTGACTAAGTAACTTACCATCATTAATCAAACCATTTTCCTTATCCAAAATAGCCTTCATAAAAGAAGAAGTCATCATCAAACCTTTCATAGGAATATCAGCCTTACCCTCTTTAACTAATCTAACAGCAATCCTAGCTGACTCCATCTCATCAAAACAAGAAATAAACTCATAATTATAATCTTCACCAAACTTATCAAGTAAACTCTTAATTTTTTCCACATCGCCAACTAAAATACCATTAACAATACCTTTTCTTCTAGCATCCACTAAAGCAGATAAAGCATTATCATCTTGAGCATTAGCCAAAACAACAGTCTTAACAATCTTATTATCTAAAACATACTTTTCAATTTCATCAAATGATTTAAACATAACTATAACTCCTTTATCTCAACTTCATGTATTAAAGCCTTATAAACATTAATACCTAAAGATTCCATCTCAAACTCACCTGGATATAAATGAACTGGTGCAATATAAGAAACTCTTTCAATAATTTTATCCATCAAGTACTTAGAATTAGCAATACCACCAGTAATCAAAATAGCATCAACCCTACCACAATTAACAGTAGCCATCGCACCAATTTCCTTAGCAGTCTGATAACACATAGCATCCAAAGCTTCCTTACATTTCAAATCACCATCTAAAGCTTTCTTTTGAATACTCATAACATCAGTATCCCCAACATAACTCATAAGACCGCCTAATCCCTTGATTTTTTTTCTCATTTCCTTGTAAGAATATTCACCACTATAACACATATCAATCAAAGCCCCAACAGGAAGTCCACAACTTCTATCAGTAGAAAAAGGTCCATCACCATCTAATCCATTATTACCATCAATAATTCTACCTTTTCTATGAATAGCCACACTTGTTCCGCCACCCATATGACAAACAACCAAATTCAAATCTTCATATTTTTTATTAACATCACTCGCATACTTTCTTGCAACTGCCTTATGATTCAAAATATGAAACCTAGAAACCCTTTCAATCTCCTTTAAACCACTATATCTCGCAAGTGCTTCAAACTCATCAGTACAAGCCGTATCAACCGTAAAAGCCAAAGGACCTTCCTTAGAATAAGCATGAGCTAACTGCAACCCCAAATCAGAAACATGATTACCATACTTCATACTTCTAGACTCTTCAAGCATCTTATCATTAATCAAATAAACTCCACTAGATAAAGGTTCAGTATGCCCCCCCCTTGAAACAATCGCATCAAGTTCACCAACTTTAATATTATGACTTAACATAAAATCATCCAAAGCTTTTTTCCTAAAATCAAACTGTTCCCAAATAGAGTCAAACTTTTTTATCTCATCAGCCGAATGTTTAATAACTTCCTTAAACTCCATCTTATCATCTAAAAAATAAGCAATTTTTGTAGAAGTAGATCCTAAATTAATAACAAAAATTTTCTTCATATCATCATCTCCATTATAATAATAACATTTAAAAAACAAAAAAGAAAGAATTAATCTTCCTTAATTGATTTCATAAACTTAATAAGTTCATTTAATATCACACTAAACACAATCGTGATAATTGCAGTTGGAATAAATACTTGCCAGAATGTATAAGCTGTAGCTTTTGTATTTTTTCCAAGCATAGAAATAACAAATATAGCAATTGGATAATGTAACATATAAATATGTAATGAAATAGAGCCTAAATATCCAAATAATTTATTTGTATACTTATTGTTTAAAAGTTTAGTTAAATAATCATTATTAAGTAAACTTAAAGTAATAACAACAATGATTAATAAAGCAACAGTCCATCTTTCTAAATTGAAATATGTAGGTTGATATACTGTATACCATAAAAGAAGTCCACTACAAATTAAATTCAAAACAGTTAAAAATCCTTTACCCATATCACTAAACTTATGTTTTTTAAGTTCTTGAACTAAATAATAAATAATTATTCCGCCAAGCATACCAATCATTACAAATACTAAACCATTATTAAATCCTAAAGTAGCTGTAGCATCAGTAGCAGATCCACCCATTCCATTAGTTGAAGTAGTTTGTAGTCCTAAAGTAGACCAAGCAGTTTGAGAAGCTCTTGTTCCTGTAAAACTCCACCAACCAGCGAAAAAGATAAATCCAAATGGAGCTATAAATCCACGTAATAATTCTTTATTCTTGCACATAATCCAATATAAGAAATATCCAACAATAAAGATAGCTGAAATAAACCATAATGGACCATTCAAATTGAAAAATTCATTACCGCCACTTCTAAGACCAGCAGCATGGAATCCTAAAAATTCCCAGGCACTATTTACTGTCATCGTTAAAATTTGTTGTAAATTATAAGATGGATAGTAAAATTTAGTGCAAAAAGCAATTCCTAATAAATAACCAATAACTAAAATAGGAAGTAAAACCTTAATTCTAGCAAAAGTATATTCCCAAGCTCTTTTTGAAGCACTCATTTCAGTATAACTACTATTTAAAGCTCTTTTTTCATAATGTGCGGTCATAAAATAACCAGCCGTTAAAGTGAAAATTAATAAAACCTCACTTGAACCAAAGAACCATTTGGCTTCTGGAATCATATAAAAACCATTAGTTCCATCACACGTTCTAGCAATTATAAATCCAACATGAAATCCAATAATTGCAACTGCTATTAAAAATCTCCAAAGTTCAATAGCAACATTTCTTTTAGAAGACTTAACTTCTTTTTTTGAAGCTTCCGCTTCACTCATATCACCACCCCTTATCATACTTAAATTTTAACATCTTTTACAAAACCTAGCAAGTACTTTTGAACTTTATATTCAAATTCTTTACATCAATTTGTATATTTTTAAATTCATTATTAACATTAAAAGCTTTATAATATTCTCCTTATATTTGTTATAAATAAAGCAAATTGCCGACCAATTTAACGCATTAATATACCAAACAATTTTTGTAATTTTAAGATATTGTATAAGGTTTTGTCTTTTCTCCTGTTCCTGATAAAGTTATATTTTTATTTAAATAAATTACAGGTACAATTGCAACCTTAGACCCTGAACCATAATATACAAATCCACCTCCACTCGTATGGTTACTTAACACCTCATTTCGCGTGCCTAAATATGGATTTATAAACCAATACCAGTTATATATCTTTACCATATAACTTCTAATTTTAAAATAATCACTTGCGTTCAAAAGGCCAATATTCCCTTTCCATTTATATTTTTCTTCTTCATTTATAGTAATTTGAAGATCATCGTCCCATTTAGTTGGTCCTGTTGGTCCGATATTGAAATAATGAAGTTCAATATACTTTTTTGAATTTTCATCTAAACTATCATAATATCCATTATTTTGAAATATACCAGTACCGTTTAAATACTGATTAACAAGTGAATCTTCTGATGGTAAAGAAAAATTTGTATCGTCTAAAGTTACTGTTTCGGTTAAAGTATATGTCTCGTCATAAGTGCTTTTACTACTTGCCCACCAATTGCAACCTGAAGCATCTGTACAATATCCATCCTTATCATAACGATTTGTTCTGTTGTCATCATAATTTAATGTGTCAGTTATAGCAGTATTTTTAATTATTTTTATGGTTTTATCTTTTTCTATAGCAACAATTCTATATTCTTCATTATTAAACGTTATATAATTATTTGGGTTTGTACCTTTATAAATATATCTACCACTTTCATACTCATCTCTAAATAATCCATCATTCTTTTTTGAAATTGAAACTGTTACATTACCAAAAGTTATATACTCTGTTTTTATATTTCCTTTTGTTTTTAAGCTAATATTTGTTCCAAATGCCGCATATCCAACAGATAAAAACAATATTAGAAAAATAAATAAAAAAATAATTATTTTCTTTTGTTTTCGATGTTTTCTTTTTAGCACCATACATCACCTTTCAGTATCAAAATTTATTATTCTACGAATCTTTTATTATGCCTTAATCATAACAAATATAAGGGTAAAATACAATATAGCACATTAAAAAAATGTAATTAATTGTAACTATTCAGGTTATATTATAAATAGTGTTGGTGAGTGTAAATCACTACACTGTTTTTATTAAAAAAAG
>CAVKUP010000032.1:0-12210 GCA_963659735.1 bacterium | reverse complement strand
AATATTTGGTTGAATATCTAGTGTAACCTAAGTGTTTTATTCACAATTAAAAATAGATAGAAAATTATTTATTTTTGAATCAATGTTTCACGTGAAACATTAATGCTGTGGATTATTTTTTTGTTTTTAATATAAAAAAGAACGAATATAATATTCGCTCTGCTATGTTTCACGTGAAACATATTAATTTGTTGATTTAGTTGATTCTTCTTTGATGTCCTCAGTTGGTAATTCTTCTGTATCTTTTTCTAGTAGGGCTATGCTACTCACTTTTTGATTATCCTTTAGATTAATTAATCTGACTCCTTGTGCAACTCTTCCGGTTGTTGAAATTTGTTCAATTGGTAATCTAATAATTATTCCACTATCAGTTATAATCATTAAATCTTCATCACCATTTACTAGTTTAAATGATACAATATTTCCGTTTTTATCCGTTATATTAAGAGCTTTTACGCCTTTGCTACCTCTATGAGTCATTCGATATTCATCAGTATTTGTGCGTTTTCCATAGCCTTTTTCTGTTACAACTAATATTTGTTGATTTGATTGAGCTATTTCACAGCCAACACAGTTTCCATCTCCAAGTTCAATTCCTTTAACTCCTGAGGCAGTTCTTCCCATGATTCTGATTTCATTTTCATTAAATCTAATCATTCTACCATTTGAAGAAGCTATTATTATTTCATTTTCTCCAGTTGTTTTCTTTGCTGATATTAACTCATCTCCGTCTTTTAAATTTATGGCTATTTTACCATTTGATCTTATATTTTCAAATTCACTTAAAGCGGTTCTTTTTATTAATCCTTTTTGTGTGCAAAATACAATATTCTTGCATTCTTCTTCATTGCTTACTTTAAGCATTGTTTTTACTATTTCGTCTTTTTCTAATGGTAATAAGTTAACAATTGGCAAACCTTTTGATTGTCTACTATATTGTGGTATTTCATATCCCTTAACTCTATATACTTTTCCTTTGTTTGTAAAGAACATTAAATAATCATGCGTTGTCATTGATAATAATTTTTCCACATAATCATTTTCGTTTGTTGTCATTCCTTTAATTCCAACACCACCACGATTTTGGGTTTTGTATGTATCTGATGTCATACGCTTAATATAACCTTTATTTGTTAATGTTATAACGATGTTTTCCACAGGTATTAGTGATTCATCTTCTATATAGTCAATTGCTGTCATATCAATGTTTGTGCGTCTTTCATCACCATATTTATTTTTGATTTCTAGCATTTCATTTTTAATAATTTCTAATATTTTTTCTTCGGAAGCTAATATTTCTTTATACATTTTTATTTTTTCTAGCAATTCATTTAATTCTGCTTCTATTTTATCTCTTTCTAAACCTGTTAAACGTCTTAATTTTAATTCAAGAATGGCTTCTGCTTGAACAAGTGTTAGACTATATTTTGCTGTTAATTTTTCTTTTGCTTCTACATCTGTTTTAGCTTCTTTGATAATTTTGATAAAATCATCAATATTATCAAGTGCTATTTTATAACCTTCTAATATGTGAACTCTTTTTTCAGCTTTGTCTAAATCAAATTGTGTTCTTCTTGTAATTACTTCTTTTTGATGATCAATATATTTTGAAATAATATCTTTTAATCCTAATGTTCTTGGTGTTTTATTATCTATCATAAGTAGGATAATACTATATGTTGTTTGAAATTGTGTATGTTTATATAAATTATTTAAAACAACTTGTGGATTAGCATCTTTTTTCAAAGTAATTGTTATTTTTATACCATTTTTTAGGTCCGTGTGGTAATCTGATATACCATCTATTACTTTTGTATGAACAAGTTCTGCAACTTTATTTTTAAGTTCTGATGTGTTTACTCCATATGGTACTTCATCGACTATGATATAATGTCTTCCATTTTTTTCTTCGATTGTCGCTTTACTTCTTATTGTTATTGTTCCACGGCCTGTTTCATAGGCTTTTTTTATACCACTATTTCCTAGAATTGTTCCACCTGTTGGAAAATCTGGACCTTTTATATACTGCATTAGACCAAGTGTATCAATTTCTGGATTATCTATGTATGCTACACAGCCATCTATTACTTCACTTAGGTTATGTGGTGGAATATTTGTTGCCATTCCAACTGCAATACCCATTGTTCCATTTACTAATATATTGGGAAAGCGAGAAGGTAGAATTGATGGTTCTTTTTCTGATTCGTCAAAGTTTGGTTCAAAATCCACAGTATTTTTTTTAATATCTCTTAGTAATTCTAATGATATTTTTGAAAGTCTTGATTCTGTGTAACGCATTGCTGCAGCACTAGATCCTGCAATATTACCAAAGTTTCCATGTCCATCTACAAGCATGTATCTATAACTAAAGTCTTGAGCCATACGAACCATTGCTTCATAAATACTAGAATCTCCATGTGGATGGTATTTACCCATAACATCTCCGACTATACGAGCACTTTTTTTATGTGGTTTATCTGGTGTATATCCAGATTCATACATTGAATATAATATACGACGATGAACTGGTTTTAAACCATCTCTTAGGTCGGGTAGGGCTCTTGATTTGATAACACTCATGGAATATTCTATGAATGAGCTTTCTATTTCACTAACGATGTTATTTTCTAATAATCTATCTCTTGTGTGATCCATAAGTTACCTCCTATACATCTAAATTTTCCGCATATTGTGCGTTTTCTTCTATAAATTTTCTTCTTGGTTCTACTTCTTCACCCATGAGTTTTGAAAAAGCTTCATCGGCTGCCATCGCATCTTCTACTGTTATTTTTCTTAAGGTTCTATGGTTTATATCCATTGTTGTTTCATTTAATTCTTCTGGGTCCATTTCACCTAAACCTTTCATACGCATGATATCATATTTTGTATTAGGATTTAGTGAAGCTATATATTTGTCTCTTTCTTCTTCATTTAAAACATATTTTATTGTTTGACCATGTTTTATACAGAATAGGGGAGGCTGAGCAGCATAAATGTGACCGGCTTCTACTATCGGTTTAAAGAAACGATAAAATAGTGTTAGTAATAATACTCTTATGTGTGAGCCATCAACATCGGCATCAGTCATTATTATAATTTTATTATACCTTAATTTAGACAAATTAAATTCTTGCCCAATTCCTGTTCCAAAAGCTGTTATGATTGTTCTTATCTCTTCATTTGATAAAGCTCTATCTATTCTTGCTTTTTCCACATTTAAAATTTTACCTCTTAGTGGAAGAATTGCTTGTGTCATTGAATCTCTACCTTTAACGGCTGATCCTCCGGCACTATCTCCCTCGACTATAAATATTTCACATTTTGATGGATCTTTATCTTTGCAATCTTCAAGTTTTCCACCAAAGTTAACTACATCAAGGTCACTTTTTCGTCTAGTAAGTTCTCTTACTCTTTTGGCTGCGATACGTGCTCTTGCAGCTGTCATATTTTTATCAATTATTACTTTAGCTTCGTCTGGGTGCTCAAGAAGATATCTTTCAAAACCTTCTGAAAATACTTTGTCTGCTAATTTTCTTACTTCTGAGTTACCTAATCTACCTTTTGTTTGTCCTTCAAATTGTGGGTTAGGGTGTTTGCATGAGACTATCATTGTAAGTCCTTCTTTTACATCTTCACCACTTAGGGAAGAATCCTTTTCTTTTAAGATGTTATTTTTTCTAGCGTAATTATTGATAACTCTTGTTAAGGCTCTTCTAACTCCTTCTTCATGTGTTCCACCATCATGGGTATTTATGTTGTTAACAAACGAATAAATACTTTCTGAATAATCTGTACAATATTGCATTGCTACTTCAAAAAATACACCTTCATCTTCGCCTTCTAGGTGAATTATATCGCTTTGAATAGGTGTTTTATGTTTATTTAAATATTTAACATATTCACTTATTCCACCTTCATAGTAAAATACATCTTGAAGTTTGTTATCTTCATCTCTTGTGTCTGTTAAAGTTATTTTTAAGCCTCTATTTAAGAATGCTAATTCTCTTGTTCTGGTTTTTAGGGTATCATAATCAAATATGTCTGTATCAAATATTTCTGCATCTGGTTTAAATGTTACCGTTGTACCAGTTTTTTCGATATTGCAATCGCCAATTTCAGTTAGTTTTTGTTTTATTTTGCCACCGTTTTCAAATTTGGCTTCATATATTTTACCATTTTTATATACAGTAACATCAACCCAAGATGATAGGGCATTTACAACGGAAGCTCCAACTCCATGAAGTCCACCTGATACCTTATATCCACCACCGCCGAATTTTCCACCCGCGTGGAGAACTGTATATACTGTTTCTACTGTGGAAAGTCCTGTTTTTGGATGAATTCCTGTTGGAATACCACGTCCGTTATCTTGTACTGTGATGGAATTTCCTTTATTTATTGTTATTTCAATATGATTACAATATCCAGCTAAAGCTTCATCTATACTGTTATCTACTATTTCCCATACTAAATGGTGTAGACCTTTGACATCTGTTGTTCCAATATACATTCCTGGTCTTTTTCTTACCGCTTCTAGACCTTCTAGAACTTGAATGTCGGATTCGTTGTAGTGCTGATTATTTTCGTTCATTTTTCCACCTCTTTTATTATTTTTCCATCTTTTATATGGATTAATTTAGCTTTGGATAGGAGTTTTTTATCTATGCTATCTAAATTTGTTGTTGTTATTATTACTTGCATGCCACTATCTATGTAGTTTAATAAATTATTTTTTTTATTATTATCTAAATCGCTAAATACATCATCAAGTAATATAATAGGACTTGTTTGTTTATAATCTTTAAATATTTCTATTTCAGATAGTTTTAAGGCTATTACTGCCATTTTTTGCTGTCCCTGAGAGCCGAATTCTTTTACTGAATTGTCTTCTATGTTGAAGATAAAATCGTCTCTGTGAGGACCATATAATGTTGTTTTTAGCTTCACTTCTTTTTCGTGATTATTTTTATATACTTCATATAATGTGCTTTTTATTTCTTCTTTTTCAAATGTTTTTAAATCTATTGATGGGTAATATTGGATGTTAAAATTTTTTATTTTGGCTATGTTTTCATATATTGAAGAACATATTTTATTTAACTTTTCCACATACTTTTTTCGCATTTGATAAATAAAAACACTTTTGTTGATTAAATAATCTGTTAGAATATCAAAATAATTTAAATCAATTTTTAAGCCCATGTTTAAATCTTTTAATAATTCATTTCTTGTTTTGAGAAGCTTATTGAAGTCGCTTAATGTTTGGTAATAGTTTGCTGAAATTTGTGATAATTCTAGGTTAAAATATTTTCTTCTATCACCTGGAGAACCTTTTATCAAATCTAAATCTTCTGATGAAAAGATAATAATATTCATTTTTTCAATGTAATCTGATATTTTTGTTATCACATTATTATCTATTTTTACTGTTTTTTTTGTTTTAGATAAATCTATTTCTAAATTGTATGGTATTTCTTTTTGTAAAGTTCCTTTTATTATAGCTTTATCTTTTCCTGATTTAATAAGGTTATCGGATGTATATGAACGGTGAGAAGAGGTAAGTCCTAGAATGTATATACTTTCAAGTAAATTTGTTTTACCTTGACCATTTTCTCCATAGATGATGTTTATTTTGTCATCTAAATTAATTTTGAGGGATTCGTAATTTCGAAAACTATGCATTTCTATATTTTTGATGATCATAATTTACCTCATTTCGATTTTTAAGCTCTTCATTTTTGATTTATAGCATTTGGCATACTCCTATACCTCATATCCATTATACCATAAAATAAGGTTAAAAACGCAAAAATAAGCTAATTTTAGCTTATTTAATAAGTATTTTTTTATAATTTTCGTTTTTTTAAAACTAATAGTAGTTTTGTTGCCCTTAGAATTTGATTTTCTAGTGAGGGATATGATATATCAAGGTTTAATTCTGTTCCATTCATGAATGTTATTTTGCTTTGATAATCATTTTTTTCATATTTTAAAATATTATTTAATGAAATCCAAATGCATTCTTTTATTTCTGGTGAAGTTGTGGGAAAAAATATTATTTCTCTAGTTTCTTCAAGTATTATGGGTAATTTGTATTTCATACCTAGAGCATATTTTGATGCTTCAGTTCTTCCATTTAAAGTACTTCCATAGTATTTGCAATTATATTTAAGTAATTCCCTCACTGATTTGTTTACTATTATTGTTTCATTTCCTGCAATTATTTTTGCTGTATTATTATTTTCTGGCATTATTGCATATGTTTCGCTATTAATCTCATAATTTTTGTCAAACATAATCTTCCTCCTTTTTTTGAAACAACTCTCTTATACTCATAATGAATGTCGAAATTTGTTGTTTTTTGTCGATATGGTGGAAAAAGTTAAAAAAAAGAACTTAATATGTCCTAATTGGTAAAATTAGTTGTATTAAGTCGTCATTTTCTACATTTTTAAGAATTATTGGTTTTATTTCTCCGTTAAACATCAATTCTATATCATTTGTTTCTAATGATTTAATTGCTTCCATCATATATTTTGAATTGAAGGCAATTTTTATTTCTGAATTATTGTTTTTTTCTATTTCTATTTTTTCTTCTACATTTCCTATTTCAGGAATATTTGAGGAGATGAGTGCTATATCGTTTGTTGATTCAAATTTTATTGTGTTTTTATCACTTTCATTTGTAAGAAGTGAGGCTCTATCAATGGCACTATATAAATCATCATATTTAACTTTCATTGTTAATTCAAAATTTTCTGGGATTAATTTAGATGTATCTGGGTAAGTACCACTTATTAATCTTGTCATCATTGTGATTGTTCCAAATCTGAATACTGCTTTATTTGCAAATATGTGCATTTCTATATCTTTTTCATCATCATTCATTAATTTAACTAATTCATTTAAATTCTTTGTAGGTATTATTATATTTGAATTTTCTGAGGCTTTTGTATCTAATTTTATTGTTTTAACTGCTAGTCTATATGAATCGGTTGCGGTACATTTTATTATATCATCATTTATTTTAAAATTTATACCAGTTAAAACAGGTCTTGTTTCACTTACTGAGGTTGCAAATGCTGTTTGATTTATTATTGTTTTAAATAGTTTTTGATTTAATGTTATAGGATTTTGATTAAATTCTAATTCTAAATCTGGAAATTCATTTACATTGCTACAATTTAGAGTGAATGAAGAGTTTTTTGTTGTGATATATAGCTTAGAGTCAATTACTTCTTCTAAATTTATTATTTCATCTGGTAATTTTCTTATTATTTCATATATATATCTACCTGATACAACTATTTCTCCTTTTGTATCTATTTTAATTATATTTTTTTTATCTATAAATGTTTTAATTGATATATCACTATCTGTACTCATTAAATACATTCCTTCATCTGTTAATTCAAATTTTATACAGTTTAATATAGGTCTTAAATTTTTGTTTGATATTCCTTTAATTACATAATTTAAATGTTCTAATAGAACAGATTGTTTAATTTCTAATTTCATAAAATTTCTCCTTTATTTTTTTATTTTTAAATATATTCTTTATTATTGGTGTGGAAAAAGTTGATAACTATAATTTTCCCTTGAAATATAAAGTTAAATCATTACTTTACACCATGTGGATAAATGTGGAAAAGAATGTTTTTTTTCACTCTTTAATTTGATTTATTATTTTTGATATTTCTATTTCTAAGTTTTTATCTTTTTTTAGTTCTCTTTTTATTTTTGCAACTGAGTGCATTACTGTAGTATGGTCTTTCCCTCCAAATTCACTTCCTATTTTTGGTAAAGATTCTTTTAGATGTATCCTACATATATACATTCCTATTTGTCTTGGTACTGCTATTTTAGATAATCTTTTTTTAGATTTTATATCTTCCACAGTTATATTGTAATTATTTGCGACTAATTGTATTACTTGATCTATTTTATTTCTTGATATTATATTTTTTCCAATATAATCTTTTAAAGCTTCTACAGCAAGTTCTAGGGTTATTTCAGAACCATTCATTATTGTTGCGTATGCTAATACGCGTGTTAAAGCACCTTCTAATTTTCTTATGTCAGTTGTGCAGTTGTTAGCAATATATTCTTTAACTTCCATTGGTACGAAGCTTTTCATATCATGTGCTTCTATTTTTTTATCTAATATTGCTAATCTTAGGTTTAATTCGGGTGGTAATATGTCTATGGTTAATCCCCAGTTAAATCTGGTTCTTAATCTTTCTTCTAGTTTTTTTAAGTCATCTGGCGATCTATCTGATGAAATAATTATTTGTTTATTGTTTGTGTGTAAATCATTGAATGTGTTGAAAAATTCTTGTTGTGTTTTGCTGGCAATTTCTAAATATTGTATATCATCTATCATTAAAACATCAATGTCACGGTATTTTCTTTTAAAGTTATCCACAGCCTTGAAATTACTAGTTTCATTTTTTCTATATATATTAAGAAAGTCGTCTACAAATTTTTCACTAGTAACATATAGAACTTTTTTATTAGATGTTGAAACGATGTAATTTCCTATGGCGTGCATAAGATGTGTTTTTCCTAGACCGCTTGAGCCATATATAAATAGTGGATTATACATAGCACCTGGTTTTTCAGCAACTGCTAGCCCTATAGCTTTAGCAAATTTATTACTTTCTCCAGATATAAAATTATCAAATGTGTATTTACTATCTAGTCCACTTTCAAATACTGCTTCATTGTTTTCTTCATTTTCTTCATTTGGTTCAATATTGTTTATTTCATTAGGTGTTACATATTTAAATTTAAAAATTGAGCCAGTTACTTCCATAAATGTTTCTTTGATAATTTCTCCATAATTTTCTTTTAAATGTTTTTTATGTACATCTAATGGAACTTCAATTATTGCATATTCATTATTTAAATCTATTAATTTTGTATCTTTAAACCATGTTTGAAACAAAACAGGTTTTAATTTTATTTCCATTTTAGATAAAAAAACGGTCCACATGCTTTCTAAATCCATATTATCCCCCCATATGTGTTTTTTTGAACATCCATTTCCATTTTACATTATTTTTACATTTTTTTCTATAAAAACTGTGGAAAATAGGTAAAAAAGTTTTAAACATGATTTTATTGTCGAAAAATATCGGTTTAAAGTAGATATGCACATATTGTGTGGATAAATAAATTTGCACATTTGTTGATAAATTATAATTATTCACATATGTTGAAAAGTAGAAAATTGTCATTTTTATTGACAATTTTTTTGTGTGGAAAATAAAAAAATATAAAACTTAAAAATTTTATACTGTGGAAAACTCAATATTTGCATTTGGGTTTTATTTGTGTTATAATGCATGTGTTTTTTTTAATTAAATTTTGTTTTAATAAATTGACATTTGATTGTTTTATCTATATAATTTATTAAGCAATGTGATTTTTATTTAGGAGGTGGATTTGATGTCAAAGAGAACTTTTCAACCAAATACTCGTAGAAGAAGTAAAAAAATGGGATTTTTTGCTCGTATGAAAGCAGGTATTGTTAATAGAAGAAGAAACAAAGGCCGCAAGGTATTATCTCATTAAATTGCCACTGCTGGCGAAAGCGGTGGTTTTATTTTTATTATGGTGATGTTATGAAAAAAATAAATATTGTTAAGGAAAATAGAGAATATAGTCGTATTATTCAAAATAATAAACCTTTTAAGTATAAGGATTATATTATATATATAGATAAAAGAAATAATGATGTATACAAATTTGGATTTTCTGTAGGTAAGAAAGTTGGTAATGCTGTTGTTAGAAATAGGGTAAAAAGGCAGTTACGTAGCATTATTGATAAAAATGCCTATAAAAATAATTTTGAATGTATTATAATAGTAGGTAAGGGAATTTTAAATAGAAGTTATGATGAAATGAGCTTGAATTTAAATTTTGCGTTAAGAAAATTAAATTTGTTGAAGGAGAAGAATAATGTATAAAAAAATTATGATGTTTGTGGCGATATTTTTAACTACTATATCGCTTACTGGATGCACAAGTTATGTTAAGGATAGTAAGGGTGCGGCTGTTAAAGAGCCTACTACGGGTCAGACTTTAGCTTCTAATATTTTGTGCAGACCAACTAATAAGGATGTTTTGAAGACTTATAAAAAAAATAAGGTAAATATTTCTAAATTGCCTGAATGCTCTAAGTTTACTCCAGCTTCTGGAACGTACGGCGGTATTTGGGAAACTATTTTTATTAAGCCTTTGAGTTATTTTATAATTCAGCTTGGTAAATTAGTAGGTAATTATGGTTTGGCAATTATTATTATTACTCTAATTATTCGTTTGATTATTTTCCCACTTAGTAAAAAATCTGCTTTGCAATCTGAAAATATGAAGTTTGCTCAAAAGGATTTGCAAAAACTTGAGAAAAAATATCAAGGTAGAGAAAGTCAAGAGGATCAAATGATGAAGGCTCAAGAGATGATGAGTATTTATAAAAAGTATGATATAAATCCAATGTCTGGTTGTTTATTTGCTTTTATTCAAATGCCACTTTTCTTTGCTTTTTTAGAAAGTTTAAATCGTCTACCTATTGTTTTTGAAGGAAAATTTTTAGGCTATAATTTAGGAAGTAGTCCATTTGTTAAGTTATTTGGCGGAAGTTTTGATTTTTCTAAATTTATTGGTAGTTTTTCTAATGGTAATTTTATTTATTTATTTTTACCAATACTTGTTGCTTTGACTACATTTTTATCATTTAAGTTAAATTCTGGTATGAGCAGTGGTTCTGAAGAACAACAAAGTCAAATGAAGACAATGATGAATGTTATGCTTGTATTTATTGTATTTACTTCATTTACAATGCCAGTTAGTATTATTTTGTATTGGATTACTGGTAGTATATTTACCATTGTTCAAGCAGAAATTATTAGGAGGATGAAGGAAAATGGAAGTAGTAAAGTTCGAAGCAAAAAATAGTGATGATGCTTTAGGTAAATGTTTAGAAAAATTAAATGTTAATTTATCTGAGGTTTATTATTATGTAGAAGAAGGAGAGGCTGGAATTTTTGGTAAGAAAAAGTATGTAGCTTATGTTGTTACTAAATATTCAGTCAAGGAATATGTTAAACAATTTTTTAAGGATTTAGCTTATAATATGAATACTTCTTTTGATTTAGAGGTTAATGAAAAAGATGGTATTATATCTGTTTTAGTTATAACTGATAATAGTAATATTTTGATTGGAAAAGAAGGCAGAACTTTAAATGCTATTCAAACTATTATTCGTCAATCATTACGTAAATATGGTAATTTTGATATAAAGGTTAATTTAGATATTGATGGTTATAAGGAAAGAAGACAGAAGAATATTGAAAGAGAAGTTCATAAGATTGCTAAAGAAGTTTTATCGAGTGGGGTTGAGGCTAAACTTGATCCGATGAATTCTTATGAAAGAAGAATTGTTCATAATATTGTTAGTGAATATGATAATTTAATTACACAAAGTGAAGGAGAAGTTCCTAATCGCTATGTGGTTATTAAATTTAAGAAAGATTAGGTTCTTTCTTTTTTGTTTTTTTAATGTTATAATTTTTTTGATGGAAGGCGATTATATGAGTAAAAAAGATATTACTAAAGAGCTTTTAAATGATGATGAATATTTAGATATTGTAAGTGATATACTTGAGAATCATGAATTTCAAAAGCGTAAGGAGTGGAAACATCATGAAAATTGCTCTTTGTATGAACATTTATTAGTTGTTTCTTATTTATCTTATAGGATTTGTAAGAAAAAAGGTTTAAATTATAAAGATGCAGCTATTGGTGGATTACTTCATGATTTTTATACTGAGCCTTGGCAAGAACATTTGGGAGAAAAGAGGCCTTTTTTTAAGCAACATGGGTTTGTTCATGCTCATGAGGCTATGGTAAATTCTTATAAGGTTTTCCCTGATTTAATGAATGATAGGATTGCTAATATTATTGAAAGGCACATGTTTCCTTTGAATATTATTCCTCCTAAGTATAAAGAAGGATGGATTGTTACTTATGCTGATAAAAGGCTTAGTATGGATGTTGTAATTAATGTTAAAGCTTTACCTAAGTATTTAGGTTTAACTAGGTTTGTTAATAAGATTAAACGTATTTTTAAGAGGTGACTAACTATTAAAAGTCAATAATAAAATTGAAATTTTTAGTAGTTTGTTATAAATTGGAAATTATCCCATG
>CAVKUP010000031.1:836-12291 GCA_963659735.1 bacterium | reverse complement strand
AAGAAAAACTAAAGATTTTTCTTTAGGTATGAGACAAAGATTAGGTATTGCTATTGCTCTTTTAAATGAACCTGATTTATTAGTACTTGATGAGCCTATTAATGGATTAGATCCTGAAGGCATTAAAGAAATAAGAGATGTTATTTTAAAATTAAATAAGGAAAAAAATATTACATTTTTAATTTCATCACATTTACTTGATGAGTTATCTAAAATAGTTACTAAATATGGAATTATTGATAACGGTAGTTTAATTGAAGAAATTGATGCAGAAGCATTGAAAGAAAAGTGTAAAAATAAGCTAATTGTTGAAGTTGATGATAGTAAAAAAGCTATGAAATATCTTGAAAAAGTTATTTCTAAAGATGAAATTGATTTGAAAAATAATGTTATTGAAATTAAGTCACATTTAGAAAAATCAAGTGAAATCAATAAGCTATTGGTTGAAAATGGTATTATGGTAAGTGCTATATATCCAAATTCTGATAGTTTAGAGGAATATTTTATGAGAAGGATAGGTGCGTAAGAATGAATAATTTAGTTAAGTTTCAAGTAAAGTCATTATTTAAACAAAAATTTTATTTAATTTGTTTATTATTATCTCTTCTTTTAGGTCCTATTTTTGATTTTTTTACTGTTTTTAATTCAGCTAAATACGGAACTGTTATGGTTATGCCTAAAATGGTTACTTATTTATCAAGTGCGATTAGTTTAATTGATATTATTTTAATAGTTTTGTTTTGTTGTTTAGACTTTTCAGAAGGCACTTTGAAAAATGTTGTTTCTAGAGGATATTCTAAGGTTCAAGTTTTATTTTCTAAGTATGTTAGTTGTTTTATTGGTGTGTTTTCAATGTATTTAGTTATTTTTATAGTTACTTGTTTATTGTTTGGGGTAAATGGATTTGAATTTGAATCTTCTATGATATATATATTTATTGAAAGTATTTTTAAAATACTTGTATATGTTGTGTTTTTTGCTACTATTTCATTTGTACTAGAAAAAACTAGTTTTTCAATTATTGCATGTTTATTTATACAAACCATTATTAATATAGCTTTAACATTTATTGATTCTAAGTTTAGTTTAGGAATAAGTAAGTTTTGGCTTGATAATATAGCTAGTGATTTTTTTATTAAGACTACACTTTCTAATATGCTTTATGCGATTATTGGCTATGTAATTTATATGACTATATTTATATTTATAGGTATTATATGTGTTAAAAGAAAGGAAATTAAATGATTAAATTAGTTCTTGTAAGACATGGTCAAAGTGTTTGGAATTTAGAAAATAGATTTACCGGATGGACTGATGTTGATTTATCTATTAATGGTATAAATGAGGCTAGGGAAGCTGGTAAGATTCTTAAAAAAAACAATTTTCATTTTGATCTAGCGTATACTTCTTATTTAAAAAGAGCTCAAAAAACCTTAGATTTGATTTTAGATGAGTTAGGTGATAAACCTACAGTTAAAAAAAGTTATAAGTTAAATGAAAGACATTATGGGGCTTTACAAGGCTTAAATAAAGATGAAGCAAAAAAAACATACGGTGATAAGCAAGTTCATCTGTGGCGCAGGAGTGCGGATGTAAGACCACCTTTATTAGATGAAAACGATGAAAGATACCCAGGAAATGATTCTAAATATTGTGGGATAGATAATTTACCTTGTGGTGAAAATTTACTTGATACTGTTACAAGGGTTGTAGAATATTATAATGAGGAGATTAAAAATAATTTAAAAAATCATCATGTTATTATAGTTGCTCATGGAAATAGTTTAAGGGGATTAATTAAGTATTTAGATAATATTTCTGATGATGATATTGTTAATTTGGAAATACCAACAGCCAAGCCTATTTGTTATGAATTTGATGACAATTTAAAGGTAATTAGACATTATTATATTAATTAAGTTTATGTATTGATTGTTATTTCCTTTTTTTTTTGCTATAATTTATATAGTAGGGAAACGTGATAATATGAATAAAAAGGGACAAGCATTAGTTGAATTCGTATTAATATTACCAGTTTTACTATTGATAGTTATTTCTATGATAGATGTTGGTAATATTTTTTTAAAAAAATACGAATTAAATAATAATTTAGATATGATTGCTGAGATGTATCAAAATGGTCAAATGAAGCAAATTTCTTTATTAACTTCTTCTGAAAATATTAAGTTAGAAGAGAAGTCTAGTGATAATATGACAAAACTTACAGTAAAAAAAAATATAAGTATTCAAGCCCCTATATTATCAAATATCCTTGGTAAAACATATGAGATAAGCCTTTCTAAAATTGTTTATAATTATGAGGGAATTAATGGGGAATAAAGGTCAAAGTTTGGTTGTGTTTGTACTTCTTTTACCTATAATATTTATACTTTTTACAATAATATGGGAATTTGGTAATTTATCATTCCAGATAAGTTATTATAAAAATGAAGTTAAAAGTACTATTAGATATGGCTTAAATCATTTGTCTGATGATAATTTAGAAGAAAAACTAAATACATTAATTGCTAATAATATAAAGAAAGAAAGCAAAATAGAAATAAAAAATAATACAATAAAAATAAATATTAAAACGAAATATGAAAATATTTATTCAAAATTATTACATATATCTGATATTGATATAACTTATGTTGGATATAAAGAAAATAATAAATTGATTATTAAGGAAGAATAGAGGGATATTATGGCAGTAAAACAAGCAAAAGTTATCACTGTAACTTCTGTTAAAGGTGGAACCGGTAAAACAATATTTACTTTAAATTTAGCAGGTATATTATCTTCAAAGAAAATTAAAACACTTATTATTGATATGGATCTTCATGCTGGAAGTATTGGAGCTTCTTTAAATTTAAATTTAGATAAGGATTTTTATAATTTAATTAGTGATATTATGAATCATCAATTTAAGTCATTTGATGATTATATTAAGGGTTATGATGATTATATTGACATTTTACAGGCACCTAAAGATCCACGAAATGTTGCTAAAATAGAAATACCCTATATTGATATGGTTTTAAAAAAATTAAAGTATCAATATGATGTTATATTGATTGATACAAATCATATTATTGATAAGTTAAATCTTATTACATTTGATAATAGCGATAATATAATATATCTTTTAAATCATGATTTAATGGGACTTAAAAATATGAAAACAATGCTTGCAATATATGAGGATATGAATTTAAAAAAATATACGTTGGTTGTAAATGATGCATTAAATAATTCTAATATTCAAAACAGTGATATTGCTGATTATTTAGGCGAAAAAATAAATTATGTTATTCCTAATAGTTTTTATGTTAAAAATATTAATAAATATTTAATGAATGGCAAAATTTTAACATTGGAAAAGCAATTTAAGAAAGAAAAAGGATATTTTATTTTAGAAAAAATATTAGATGATATATTGAAGTAAAGGAGGGAAGTTATGACAAAAAAATTTATTGATGAATTTTCAATATCAACGGATATAAAAAATTCAAGGGAAATTGATGATTATGATGAGTTCCCTAATAAAGTTTTACTTGATAGTTTAAGAAATAAAATAATTCAAAGTCTTATTGATAATAAAAATAAAGCAAATGAGAATATGAAAGATTTTATTAAAGAACAAATTGATAAAACCGCTGAAGGATATGATTTATCAAATGAAGAACGTAGTTATGTTTATAATTTAATTGATAATGAAATAAACGGTTATGGCCCTTTAACAGAACTTTTAAAGGATAAAGAATTAACTGAAATAATGGTTAATTCACCTGATGAGATATATATTGAATTAGATGGTAAAGTTATTAAAGATGAAAGCATTAGTTTTATAAATGATCAGCACATTATAAGAGTTGTTCAAAGATTAATTCAACCAATTGGTAAAACTATTGATTTAGCTCATCCGATGGTAGATGCTAGATTAGATGATGGATCAAGGTTAAATGCTATTTTACCGCCACTTTCTTTAAATGGACCGGTTGTTACAATCAGAAAGTTTAAAAGTGAACTTGCTAATATAGAAGACTTTTTAAGAAGTGGTACTCTAACACCTTATATGGCTAGATTTTTAGAGGCTTGTGTTCATGCTAAATTAAATATTTTAGTTGTTGGTGGTACTGGTTCAGGTAAAACTACTTTACTTAATGTATTATCTTCATTTTGCGATCCTAATGATAGAATTATTACTATTGAAGATGCAGCTGAGTTAAAATTAAAACAAAATCATGTTATTTCCTTAGAAACAAGAACTACAAATTATGAAGATGAAGGAGCAATTACTATTAGGGATTTAGTTAGAAATTCTTTAAGAATGAGACCAGATAGAATTATTGTTGGTGAAGTTAGAGGAAAAGAGGCATTTGATATGCTTCAGGCTATGAATACAGGACATGAGGGAAGTATGACAACAATGCATGCTAATAGTCCAGTTGATGCTTTAAATAGACTAGAAACAATGGTTTTAATGAATGGCGTGGAAATTCCTGTAACCGCAATAAGAGAATATATTGAAAGTGCTATTCAAATAGTAGTTCAAGTTACTAGACTTTCTGATGGTAGAAGAAGAGTTAGTGCTATTAATGAAATTATTGGAATTGAAAATGGTGAAATAAAACAAAGGGAAATATTTAAATTTAAACAAACTGGGGTTTTACCTAACGGTGATGTTGATGGTGAGTTTTTACTTCACAAATATGTTCCAAAGGTTTATAGTAAAATTAAGGCTAAAGGTATTGATGATTTAAAAGATATTTTTGGCTAGGAGGTGAGATAGATGAACGGAAAATTCGATATTGAAAGTATAACAAAACCTACTAATAAAGACATTACTGTCGTATTTTCCCCATCTAGTAATGTCAAAAAATATAATTATAAAATTTATAAAGATGACATTTTAATAAATAGTATTGATATTTCTTCAGCTAATATATCTAATTTTTATTTTAGTGAAACTGGAGTTTATAAAATAGTAGTTAATCTTAATTTAGTAAATGGAACTAGCGAAGTTTTATCAAGCGGAAAATACATTATTGATAAGGAAAAACCAGTAATTACTATTACTGGTAATGATAAAAATTCATTAAAATGCACAGCTTCTGATAATTATGATAAAAATGTTAAAGTAGTAACTAATATTGATGATATTGATTTTAATAAAAATGGAGTTCAAAAATATACGTGCTCAGTTCAAGATGAGGCAGGTAATAAGACTGTTAGTACAGTAAATATAAATATTGTAAAACCAAATAGTATGATATTTATAATACAATTTTTATGTGTTATTGCTTTTATATTTATTGTTATTAGAATTATTCATTTGTTTAAAATTGTAAAATTGGAAGAAAGATTAGATAAATATACAATAAAACCTTTAAATGAAAAAGAAACGTCTTTCTTTGAAAAGGTAAGTATGGTATATAGAAAAATAGTATCTTCTTTTGGAAAAAAGTTAGAAAAATTTGCATCTTTAAAAAATTATTCTAAAAAACTAGAAAAATATTCTATTGTAAGTCCTTTATATAAAAATGGTTTTGATATAATTGCTGGTAAATTTATAATTGCACTTTTAATAACTTTACTTGCTTTATTTTCTAAGGATTTACAGTTTAAAAATTTAAGTTTTCCAGAGATTGTTATATCATTTACTTTAGGCTTTTTTACCTTAGATGTTTATTTATTTATTAAATATAAGATATTTAGATGGGAGTTAGAAAGTGATTTTATTGCGGCCATAACTATTATGAATAATGCTTTTAAATCAGGTAGAAGTATATCACAAGCAATAGATATTGTTTCCAATGAAGTTGATGGTGTTATTGGTTTAGAATTTAAACGTATGAGTATGGAACTTTTATATGGATTAAATATTGAAACTGTTTTTAAAAGATTTGCTAAAAGAATTGATTTAGAAGAGGCAAATTATTTAACAGCATCTTTAACTATATTATCTAAAACTGGTGGCGATATTATTAAAGTATTTTCATCAATTGAAAGAAGTATGTTTGATAAACGTAAATTAAGATTAGAACTTAAATCCTTAACAAGTGGAAGTAAAATTGTTGTTTATGTTTTATTAGGTATTCCATTTTTCTTTAGTTTTGTTATATCTATTATTAATAAAGATTATTTTCTACCATTTATAAATACCTCTCTTGGAAGATTATTATTGATATTTATGATAATTTACTATATAATTTTTGTTGTAGTAGTTAAAAAGATAATGAGGGTGGTGATTTAATGAGTGATAAAGAAAAAATCATCCAAAGACTTTATGGTAATGAAGAAATTGATAGAATTGAAAAGGAACTTAAATGCTTAGGAAATACTAAGTATAATGTATATTCATTTTGTATGGATAGACTACTTTGTTCTTTGCTTGTTTTTATAATTATTCTCTTTTCATTTAGATTAGGCTATATATTCGCACCTTTTTTAACCCTCGCTTTTTATCAAGCATTTTACTACGTACTTATTACTAAAAAAAAATCTAACCGAGATCGAAAGCTAGAACATGAGGCATTATATTTCTTTGAAATTTTAGCTCTCACACTTGAATCTGGACGTAATTTGGAAAATGCATTAGAAGTTACTTGTGATAATGTTGATTCTGAAATTTCTTTAGAATTTAAAAATGCTTTAGATGAGATGAAATATGGTAAAACATTAATTGAGGTTTTAGCTGATTTAAAAGAACGTATGTCATCAGATATTATTAATAACATAATATTAAATATAATTCAAACAAGTCAGTTTGGTAATAGTATTTTGGATACGCTTTATAATGAGGTAGATTTTTTAAGACAAAAAGAACTTTTATCGGTAAAAGAAAAGATAAACAAGATTCCGAATAAAGTAAGTATTATTTCAGTATTATTTATTGTACCTTTGATTATTATATTAATTTTAGGTCCTTACTTGATAAAAGTTATTAGTTAGGGGGATTAATAATGTATTATTTTATTGGAATTAAAGGGACTGGTATGAGTGCACTTGCTCTTTTTTTAAAAGATTTAGGTTACGAGGTTAAGGGAAGTGACGTTGAAAAACATTTCTTTACTGAAAAAGGATTAAATGAAAAAGGTATTGAAATTTTTAATTATGATGAGAATAATATTAAAAAAGATATGATTATTATTAAAGGAAATGTTATTAAAGAAGATCATCCTGAATATGTAAAAGCTAAGGAACTTGATTTAAAAATTTATACTTATCAAGAAATGATTAGTAAGCTTACTAAAAAATTTATGACTATTACAGTAGCTGGTTGTCATGGTAAGACAACAACTTCAACTATGGCATATCAAGTATTGAATAAATTAAAAGGAGCTAATTGTTTAATAGGTGATGGCACTGGCTTTGCGAATAAGGATAATAAGTATTTTGTTTTAGAAGCTTGTGAATATCAAAGACATTTTTTAAGTTATACTCCTTATTATGCAATTATTACGAATATTGAATTAGATCATGTTGATTATTATAAGGATATTGATGATGTAATTGATGCTTTTACTGAATATGCGAATAATGCTGAAAAGATGGTTATAGCTTGTGGTGATGATCCTTATACTCATAGTTTAGAAGTTAATAAGCCAATATTTTATTATGGCTTAGATGATGATAATGATGTAATTGCTAAGAATGTTGAGTATAATGAAAATGGTGTTTTATTTGATGTGTTTGTTGAAGATAATTATTATGGTCATTTTGATTTGCCTATTTATGGAAAACATATGTTATTAGATGCTTTAGCAGTTATCAGTCTTTGTTATTATGAAAGGCTAGATGTTAAAGAAGTTTCTAAAGAATTAAAACATTTTCATGGAGCTAGAAGAAGATTTAATGAAACTGTAGTAGGGGATAATGTTGTAATTGATGATTATGCTCATCACCCTACGGAATTAAAGTGTACAATTAAATCTGCTAGACAAAAATATCCTGATAAGAAGTTGGTTGTTATTTGGGGACCTCATACTTATTCTAGGACTAAGGCTTTTAAAGATGAATATATAGAAATACTTAAAACTGTAGATAAGGCATATATTATGGATATATATGCAGCTAGGGAGACCAATAAGGATCCTGATATTAATATTGAAGATATAATTAATGCTTCAGATAATTTTGAATATATTTCTCAAACACAAGTCAATAAATTGCTTAATTACAAAAATACCGTATTATTATTTATGAGTCCTAATGATTTAACTGGTTTTGAACAAGATTATATAAATAAGGCTGTGTAGTCTTTTTCTTTTATTTAAAATATGATAAACTAATTGTTAGAAACGAAGGTGAGAGATATGCAAAATGGACTACTTCCTGCAGATAGTTATATTGTTAAAAATAATACTGTTTTGAATAATGAAACTCGCCTTGTATTAATTAAACTATACCAGCCTATAATTGGTAGTGTAGCTATTAATTTATATTTTACTTTATGGAGTAATTTAGATTCTAGTCAAATAATATCAACGGTGTATACTCATCATAATTTAATGGCTTCAATGAGAATTAAGTTAGATGATATTTTAGAAGCTAGAGAAAAGTTAGAAGCTATTGGTCTTTTAAAAACTTATTTGAAAAAAGAAAGTATTAATAATTATATTTATGAGTTATATTCTCCTTTAGATCCATATGATTTTTTTGATAATCCTATTTTGGCTACTATATTAGAAAGTAATATTGGAAAAAGAGAATATAAGAAAACAAAAAAAATATTTACTATTCCTAGTATTGAGTTAAATGAATATGAAGATATTAGTTCTACTTTTTCTAATACATTTGAAATAACCGATTCTTTGAATATTGAAAATGTAAATGATATAAGAAAAGTAAAACAAGTTGATTTAATAGTTGATGAAAAAATTTCTTTAAGTAGTTTATTACAGTTAATTCCTGATGATATTTTAAATCATAAAACGATAACTAAGGATGTTAAAAATTTAATTTACAACCTTTCATATATTTATAATCTTAAAGAAGATGAGCTTTCTGAGTTAATTAGTAATTCAATTAATGAGAAAAAAATGATTGATAAGGATTTACTTAGAAGTAATTGTCATAATTATTATTCTTTTGAACACAGTAACTCATCTCCTTCGATGATTTATAAAAAAGAGCCTGAATATTTAAGAAAACAAGTAAGTGATACTTCAAGAAGATCTAAACAAATATATACATTTGAAACAACAAGCCCCTATGATTATTTAACTGGTAAAAATAAAGGTGGGACTCCTACTAAATCAGATTTGTTATTAATTGAAAATTTAATGATAGATTATGAATTGACCCCAGGTGTCGTTAATGTATTAATTGATTATGTTCTTAGAATTAATAATAATAAATTAACTAAAAATTTTGTTTTAAAAATTGCTTCACAGTGGAAAAGAAGTAATATTAAAACGGTTGAAGAAGCTATGAATATTTGTAAAAAAGAAAATAAGGTAAAAAAACAAGTTAAGGTTAAAGTTACTGAAAAAAAACCAAATTGGTTTGATCAAAATATAGATGAAGTAAATGCAAGTGATGATGATATAAAAGCTTTAGAAGAAAAAATGAAAAGTATTGTATAAGGTGGTGGAATTGTGCAGAAGGTATCAGATAGGGTTAAGAAAAATAATTTAGATTATTTATTAGATTCAGCATATGATGAAGCATTAGAAAATGAAAGTTTTAAAAAATTTGTATGCAAATTAAAAATTAAAAGAGAAATATTAAAAAAATATACTTCATTATTAGAAGAAAGTAGTTTTGAATATAATAATTGTTTAAATTGCCCTGGAATTTTAGAATGCAAAAATAAAATAGAAGGGTATGCTAAATTACCTAAATTAGTTAATGATTCTTTGGAATTTATATATAAACCTTGTAAATATAAGAAAAAATTAGATATAAAAGAGGCTAGATATAAAAACACAATGCTTTTTAATATTCCAAAAGAAATAAAAGAAGCTTCATTTAAAAATATATATAAAACTGATAAAAAAAGATATAATACTATTTTATGGTTGACTGAATTTATTAAAAAATATAAGGAAGACAAACATCAAAAAGGATTATATTTATGCGGTAATTTTGGCAGTGGTAAAACTTATTTAATTGCAGCTATGTTTAATGAGCTTGCCAAGGATAACATTAAAAGTACAATTATATTTTGGCCTGAATTTTTAAATACTTTAAAAGCTTCTTTTAATTCAGAAAATAAAAATGAATTTAAAAATAAATATAATTATATTAAAAAAACACCCCTTCTTTTAATTGACGATTTAGGTGCTGAAAGTGTAACACCTTGGTCTAGAGATGAAATTTTATGTCCTATTTTACAATATAGAATGGATGAAAATTTACCTACATTTTTCACTTCAAATTTAAATATGGAAGCTTTAGAAAATCACTTATCTATAACTTCTAGAGGTGATGAAGTTATTAAAGCTGGTAGAATTATATCTAGAATAAAACAGCTTACTGAATATCAAGAATTAATTAGTAAAAATTTAAGAAAATAAAGGAATTTTGAATTCCTTTAACTTTTTTTATTTTTAATAAATTCTCTTAGTATTTTAGTAAGTGCTCTTTTTTCAATTCTTGATACATAACTTCTTGATATGCCAATTTTTTTTGCAATATCTTTTTGGGTTATTTCATCATTACCATCTAAACCGTATCTTTTAACTATTATATCTTTTTCTCTTTCTGTTAATATGTTAAAATATTTTTTAAGTAATTTTATATTATTTTGAATATGCAAATCTAGCGCATAGTCTGGTTTATCTGTTTTTAGAACATCTAAAAATGTAATTGTATTTCCTTCTTTATCATAACCAATTGGTTCATCAATGCTAATATTTTTGCTGTTTTTTTTATCTGATCTAAAATACATTAGAATTTCATTTTCAATGCATCTAGCGCAGTATGTCGTAAGCCGAGTTTTCTTTTTAAATGAATAGCTATCAATTCCTTTAATTAAACCAATTGTTCCAATACTTATTAAATCATCAGATATTTCGGGATTATGATCATATTTTTTTACTATATGGGCTACCAATCTTAGGTTATGTTCTATTAGTTTTGCCCTTGCTTCTTTATCTCCTAGGCTTGCTTTTTTAAGATAAATTTCTTCTTCTTGTTTTGATAATGGATCTGGAAATATATTATTTGAATATGATGCTGTAAAAATATAAAAATCTTTAAATAAATTTTTGATAAAGTTAAACATATATCACACTCCATTTAATGTATATGTGATAAGAAAAATAATAGAATTTATTAATTAACATTAACTTAAAGAATTGACATTTTTTTAAAAAATACTATAATGTTTATACGAAAGAAGGAATAAAATGAAAGAAAATGTAATTATGATAAATGGATGTTCATTTGTCATTAAATCCGTAAATGAAAAATATTTAAAAAATTTAAATACTATGGTATTAAC
>CAVKUP010000031.1:0-826 GCA_963659735.1 bacterium | reverse complement strand
AACAATGGAAGATACAACAAAATTATATGTTTCTGCTGATAATATTATCAGTTATGATGATAATTCTACAATTGTTAATAACTTTAAAAATTTATTAGAAAATGACGATTCAAAAATTATTACTCCAAGTGTTGTAAAACCAAATAAAAACTGTGAAAATAAAGCCTTGGTAAGTAACGAAAAATATTCTGTTTTGTTTGATGTTAAAAGCCCAGAGTATGACGAATTTGGCAGAGCTGTTCTTTGTTTAAAGGATAAATCTAAATTATATATTCCGTCTAAAAGTGTGATATTTTTTGATGCTTCTTCATTAATGATGGAACAAATAATTTCTTTTCTAGCCCATGATGGAAAAAATGTATACAAACAAGAAGAAAAAGAATTTGTTAAAATAAGAACATATAATTTAAAACACAAAGGAGAAAAATTATGGTAGAAGTTGATAAAAACTTTGTTTTACTTTCCAAAGGCGAACATCATACTTTATTAGTTCATAAAATACAAAATCTTTGGAATAACGAAACATTTGTACAAGGTGATTGTTATTCATATGAATCATATAAATTGGTTAAAGATAATGCTATGATTCAAGAACATGCAGATAGAAAAAACAGTAAGCATAAAATATTTGTAATATATGGAGAATATGAAAATATTGTTCCTATAATTGCTTTAACGAAAGATATTGATAAAATAGGATATACTGGAAAACCTTATATAAAAACTAAAGGTAATTAATTTTGAAAATATTAAAAAATTATTTTTCACTATTATTTGTAATAATATTTGATATGTTAATTAATGTCAAATTGATATATATTTGTTG
>CAVKUP010000030.1:0-12355 GCA_963659735.1 bacterium | reverse complement strand
TATGTATTAGATAACAAATTAAAAATTGTTGTTTTAACTAATTTAGTTAACATTGTTAATTTTGATGAAATAGATCACTTTGATGATAATAAAATTATGGTTAGATACAATAATAAAATTATTACTATAAAGGGAATCAATTTGACTATATCTAAATTATTAAAAGATGAATTACTTGTATCTGGTCAAATTGATGGTATTGAATTTAAATGAATAGATTAGTTAGTAAAATTTTATTAAATGTTAATGGTAAGAATATTAATAGATTTATTAAAAAATTAAGAAGCAATAAAATTGATATTTTATCATTAAAATATAAAAATTCTAATGAAGCAAATATTATCATTTTAAAAAAAGATTATGAAAAAATATTAAAAATAAAAAGCATTTATGAAATAACGGAACTTGATGTTTTTGGATTAATAAAAATTAAAAAAAAAATAATGTTATTAAGACATGTAATAATTATTTTACTTTTCGCATTTTGTTTATTTATGCTATTAACTAATATGATTTTTAATGTAGAAGTTATTCATTCAAATAAGTCTATTAGATTATTAATTATTAATGAATTAAAAAATAACGGCATAAAAAAATACTCTTTTAAAAAAAATTATAATGAAATAAATAAAATAAAAGAAAAAATATTAAATAAACACCAAGATAAGATAGAATGGCTAGAAATAGAAAATAGTGGCACTAAATATATTGTTAAAGTTGTTGAAAGAAATATAAAAAATGATGCTAATAATAATAGTCCAAGGAATATAATTGCTAAAAAATCTGGTATAATTAGAAAAGTAATTGCTAAAAATGGCGATATTGTAAAAGATATGAATGATTATGTTAATAAAGGAGATTTAATCATTAATGGTGAGCTTATTTTTAACAATAAAGTAACTGGTAAAGTTAGATCAGAAGGTAGTGTATATGCGGAAGTTTGGTATACTGTTAAATGTAATTACCCAATTGCTTATTATAAAGAAATATCAACTGGAAAGAAAAAAACTGTATATGGATTTAAATTTTTAAATCATTATTTTGAATTTTCTTTTAATAAATTTAAATATAAAAACGTAAAAGCACAAACCATTTTAAAACATTCTTTAATTCCATTTAAATTAGTTAAACAAAAACAAGCTGAAATCAAATTAGTAAATCAAGTATTAACATATGAACAAGCAATTAATAAGGCAAAAGAAGAATCTGTAAAAAAAATGAAAAGTAGATTAAAAAAGGATGAGTATGTTATTAAAAGGAAATATTTGAAAAGTAGTGTTAATGAGAGTACAATAGAAGTGGAAATGTTTTTTTCAGTATATGAGGACATTACCGATTATCAAGAAATTGGGTGATAGATAATGATCAGACAAAGTATACTACAAATTATTGGCGAGGTATGGCCAACTATTTTAATTAGTAGTGTGATTGCTATTAGTATGAGAATATTTTATTTAATAAAAAATAAACAAAAGCTGATATTTTATCGTGAATTTTTAGCTTTAGTTTTTATCATATATGTTTTGTGCTTATTTTATGTTGTAACTTTTCAAGATGTTGGCTGGTCTTCTTCTAATTTTATCCCATTTAAAGAAATGTTCAGATATAAATTAGGTAGTAGATTATTTATAAAAAATGTTCTTGGAAATATCATAATGTTTATACCATATGGATTTTTTGTTTCATATTATTTAGATTTAAAAAAACTTTTACATGCATTTTTAATGGTACTATTAGTATCAGTTTCAATTGAAACAACACAATTGATGATTGGTAGGGTATTTGATATTGATGATATTATTTTAAATGTTACTGGTGGAATAGTGGGATTTTATATTTATTTCTTTTTAAATATGGTAAATGATCATTTGCCATCTATATTGAAAAATCCAATAGTTTATAATATAATTATTGTAATATGTGTGTTTTTAATGGCACTTTATATGTTTAATTTAATAGGAGTAGGAGTTTAATGAACGAGTTTGAAATATTTAATGAAACTAATGAAAAATTAGATTTAGAAGAAGAAAAAAAAATAATTGAATTTGCTTTAAAACATGAAAATTTAAATAATGTTATATTTAATGTAATATTTGTAGATGATAAAAAAATTCAAGAAATTAATAAAAATTACCGTGGCATAGATAGAATTACCGATGTTATTAGTTTTGCCCTAGAAGATGGTGAGGAAAATATTAATTTTGAATTTGGCCGATTATTAGGAGATATTTATATATGCGTTCCAAGAATGAAACAGCAAGCTATAGAATATGGGCATAGTTTAAAAAGAGAAATGGGATTTTTAACTATTCATGGATTATTACATTTACTTGGTTATGATCATATGACAAAAGAAGAAGAAAAAATTATGTTTGCTAAACAGGAGTTGATTTTAGATGACTACGGTCTTTCGAGATAAATTAAAACAAAGAGGTTATAAAAGATTAATAAAAAGTTTTAGTTATGCTTTTGATGGCCTTAAATATGCTTTTAAATATGAACAAAACATTTTAGTTCATTCTTTAGTAACAATAGTTGTAATTCTTGCTGGAATATTTTTTAAAATATCTTATTTAGAGTGGCTTAGTATATTTTTAATAATAGGTTTAGTAATTGCTACTGAATTAATTAATACAAGTATCGAAGCTACTATTGATTTAATTACTGATCAAATTAATCCACTAGCTAAAATTGCTAAAGATACTGCAGCTGCAGCTGTTTTGGTATTTGGCCTTACGGCTATAATTATTGGAGTTATAATCTTTTTGCCTAAAATAATTAACATGTTTGGAGGAATAATATGAGAAGCGGTTTTGTTAGTTTTGTTGGAAGACCAAATGTTGGAAAAAGCACTTTATTAAATCAAATCGTTGGTACAAAAGTTGCTATTACATCTGATAAACCTCAAACAACTAGAAATATCATTCAAGGAATTTATAATGATGAGAATAGTCAAATAGTTTTTGTCGATACACCGGGAATACATAAACCAACAAATAAATTAGGCCAGCTTTTAAATAAAGGTGCTTATTATAGTATAGACGACGTTGATTTAGTATGTTTGCTTGTAGATGCAAAAGCAGGCCTTGGAAAAGGCGATAAGTACGTAATCGAAAAATTAAATAAAAATAAACCAGTTATTTTAATCATAAATAAAATAGATGGATTGAGTAAAGAAGAAGTGTTTTTAAAAATTAATGAATATAAAGACTTATATCCATTTGCTGAAATTGTACCCGTATCGGCTTTAAAAAATAAAAATATTTTAGAACTTATTAAAGTTATAAAACAATATTTACCAGATAGTGTTAAATATTTTGATGACAATATAATTACAAATAGAAGTCTGCAATTTATGATATCTGAAATTGTCAGAGAAAAAATATTGTGGCTTACTAAGGAAGAAGTACCTCATTCAGTAACATGCGTAGTTGAAAAAATAGTAAAAGATAAAGATAAAAATATAATTAATGTTGCCGTCATTGTTGATAGAGATTCACTTAAAAAAATTATAATTGGTTCTAAAGGAAGCATGATAAAAAAAATTGGTATGCTTGCTAGAAAAGATTTAGAACAAATTTTAAATACAAAAGTATATTTAGATTTATACGTAAAAACAATCGAAAAATGGCGTGATAGAGAGAAATATTTAGTTGAATTTAACTTTAATGACTTTACTGAATAGAGTGTAAAACTTGTAAAAAAAACATTGCAAACATTTGTTCACCTTTGATATAATTAAATTGTAAGATAATTTGAATAAAATTATTAAATTAATATCATTATAATATTAGAGGTGGATGAAATGACTAAACAAGATTTATGGAATTTATTTAAAATGACTGGAAAATTGGAATATTATTTAGCTTATAAAAAAGAGGTAAAAAATGAATTTGGAGAAAGTGGAAGGAATAATAGTTAGCGAAACTAATTATGGCGAGTCAAGCAAAATATTAAACGTTATTACAAAAGAATATGGCTTAATTTCTATTATCAGTAAAGGATGTAGAAATTTAAAAAGTTCACTTAGAAGTGTATCTTCTAAATTAACTTATGGTTCATTCGTTATTTATTATAAACAAAATAAATTATCAACATTAAAAGAAGTTAATGTGATAAATAATTTTAAAAATTTAAAAAAAGATATAGCAGCTATTAGTTATGCTGCTTATATACTTGAACTTAGTGAAGGCGTTATTAAACAAAGTAACAATAACGATATATTTGATTTATTAATTGCTAGTTTAATAAAAATAGATAAAGGTTTTGACCCCCTAGCAATAATGAATATTTTAGAACTTAAATATTTAAAATATTTAGGCGTTGAACCGGTTTTAGATGAATGTGCTTTATGCGGTAATAAAACTTCAATAGTTACACTTTCTAGTTACAAAGGAGGTTTTGTTTGTAAAAATTGTTATAATAATGAAAAAATAGTTAGTGAAAAAACGATTAAATTAATTAGAATGTTTAATTATGTTAATATTAGTAAAATTTCTAAAATTGATATAAATACACAATGTAAAAATGAAATCAATTTATTTTTAGATGATTATTATTCTAGATATACAGGACTTTATCTTAAAAGTAAAAGCTTTATTAAAAATCTACAAAGGCTTATTAAATAACTATTTATAAACGGAGTTTCCGTTTTTTTATTTTCCGTTTTGATTTAAATGCATAAAATAAATTGGAGGATTTATATGAAAAGGAAATGTTTAAATCAAAATTATGAAAATATAAAAAAAAGATTAGAAAACACTAAAATTTGTTATGTACAAGGGCCAACGGGACCAAAAGGTGATATTGGACCTATCGGTTTAAAAGGTGATATTGGTCCAACAGGACCCAAAGGAGATAATGGACCAGTTACAATTGATATTGGAAATACCGAAACAATAGACGCTGGCATGAATGCAGTTGTTATTAATAGAGGAACAAATAAAGAAGTTATATTGGATTTTAGAATACCAAAAGGACTTAAAGGAGATATTGGTCCAATAGGACCAAAAGGAGATACTGGGCCTAGAGGCTTACCAGGAGAAATTGGAAAATCAGAACATATTTCAATTGATGAAACAACTACAGTTGAAGCGGATGAAGAGGCACAAGTATTAGATAATTTTGAAAATTTAGTTCATCATTTATCATTTTATATACCAAAAGGAAAACAAGGCCCTAGAGGTATTGCCGGTCCAGTGGGACCTGCTGGATTAGAAGGCGAAAAAGGCCCAACGGGACCTACTGGCCCAGCATTTTCTTCAGCTTATGCAATGAGATTTTTAAATCAGCAACAGCAACTTCAAATACCTCAAAATCAAGAAATTATTATTCCTTTTAATGAACAAGGCTCTGCCTTTAATGCTGAGTATGTAACAAATGGTATTAAGGTTAAAGAAACGGGCTTTTATTTAATAAATTATTATTTAAGTGGAGCTCCTCAAGATGATGCAACCATTACTTTAAAAGTAGATGCGAATGCTTTAATTATTCCCGGTAGTCAAATAAGCGTTGAATGGACTCAAGATTTTATTGGAAATGTAAGTAATACTATAATTGGCGCTTTAAATGAAAATGATATTGTTAATTTAAAAATATCTTCTTTAAATGCTACATCACTTTCATTTAATGGTAGTACAAACGCTACTTTATGTATTAACAAAATACATTAAAAACTTATTTATCATCAAAATTAATTATGATATAATCAAGGTAGGGAAGGTGAGAAAATGAAAAAAAGTAAAATGTTTGTCATAATTTTATTTATCATTGTATTATGTACTTTATTTGCAACTGGAACAATTAAGTTAGATAATTCAAAAAAAACTGAAACAAAAGCGGATAACTCTGAAAAAAAAGATACAAAACTTTCAGAAAAAGAAGCTATTTCAAAGGGAACAACATTATATGATAAAGCAAATGAAATATATTCTGTTTGGAAATTATTACCATATTGTGGTTATAATTTGGAAGACACTTATAATCAAGATGGTATTAGTTTGGATACTACAAATTCAGATGCAAAATTTTATCCATCTAAATATAATAGTATTAATGAATTAAAAAAAGATTTATCTAAATATTTATCGAATGATATTATTGAAAAAAATGTTGTAGAAAATGGTAATGTTTTATTTTATAAAGTATATAATGGTAAATTATATTGCAGAAAAACACTTGGTAATGGTTGGTTTTCTACATATTTAAATAAATATGATATAAAAGTATCATCAATAGAAGAAAACAAAATAACCTATAGCATCACATCTTATTATGCTATAGATTACACAAAGTGCAATTCAACTGATAAGTTAAGTATATCTAGTTGTGAAAAGTCAAACATTGAAACAAAAGACGCAAAATTTGCTATAGAAAAGATAAATAATAATTGGGTCGTTACTGATTTTACACTACACGATTAAAAATTATTTTAACTTTTGCGATAATCTTATTTATGATATATTCAAACCAGAAAGGAGTGAGATGCATGTTTTGTCCAAATTGTGGTAAAAAAAATAATGAGAAAGCTATTTTCTGTGAAGCTTGTGGAACTAAAATAGAAGATAATAGCCCTAAAGAATTTAAGCCTAAAACAAATCAAAAATTAAGTAAAAAAAATAAAAAGATTATAGGGGTAGTTTCAATTTTGTTGCTGATTTTAATTTCAGGTTTCTTTATAATTTCTAAAAATTATAAACCTAGTGAAATTGCTAAAGAATATTTTGAAGCACTAATGAATAATGATGCCGATAAACTTTATAAATATTTAAATGTTAAAGATAGCAATTTAACTAGTAAAAAAATATTTAAAGCAGTAACAAATTCAGCCTCAAGTAAACTTAAAAGTTATGAAATTACAAGTGAACAAATATCATCAGATGGTAAAAGAGCCAGTGTTGTGTTTAGCTATACATTAAATGATGATTTATCTCCACATGTAAAAACAGTTTATTTAGTGAAAAATAATAGTAAAAAAATGTTATTTTTTGATAATTGGAATGTAAGTGATACTGGATCATCATTATTAACTAATTATGAATTAACTTCATTTAAAGGGGCAACCATTAAATTAAACGGTGTAGATTTAACAAAATATAAGCAAAAAACAACTTCAAATTATTATGATACTTATAAAATTCCTGAAATATTTAAAGGGACTTATAGTGCTGAGATAACATTAAAAAATGGTTTATCTACAACCCAGAAACTAGAAATATCTTCCTATTCATCATCTGTCAACAAATTTGAATTAGATGATAATAATAAGAATAAATTAAAAAAACAAATTAGTGCTGATGTAAATAAATTATATGAATCTGCTATCGCTAAAAAAACATTTAGTGATATTAAAAAAGATTTTGAATATTCAAATTCAAATTTAGAAAAATTAGAAAAAGCATATAGTAGTTTCGCCGATTACATAGAATATAGTGATTTGAAAGAATATTCGGTTAAATCAGTAAGCATTTCTAATATAACTATAAATACTGATGGCGATTTATATGTTATAGTTAATGTATCATATAATTATAAAGCAAAAAAATATTTATCTGATGAAGAAGTTAACAAAGAAGGTAAAGATACAATTTATTTAACATATGATTATAATAATGAATTTAAATTAGTAAATATGACTGGTTTAGATACATATTTTTCAAAATTTTAAGGAGGGAAATTAATGGCAAAATTTTGTATATATTGTGGTAAAAAATTAGAAGAAAATGAAGTGTGTGATTGTCAAAAAATAACACCTGTTTCTCAAGAAAAAAAACTAATGACGGATTTACTAGATGTTTTTAAAGGCATGTTTGTAAAACCGATGGACACTTTAAAAAAATATACTAATAGTAGCTCATTTGGATTGGGATTAATTTTAATTGGTATATTTGCTGTTATAACATCGTTATTTGCATTATCAGTTGTAAAAAATGCTTATTTATTAATTATGCGTAGTATCGGTATTAGTAGTTATTCTACTTTGAACTATGGATTAGGCAGTGTCGATGTACCGTATTTAAAAATATTTTTTACAACATTTGTAGTAATAATCATTTTAACCTTTATTTACACCGGACTTTTATATTTAGTAAACACTATAATATTTAAGGGTGATAAAGATTATAAAAAAACATTTAGTATGTGTGCCATAAATACAGCAATTTCATCTGTAGCACTATTTGCTTCAACTATTTTTATGTTTGTACATACAACAATAGCTTTATTTATTTTATTTGTTGGTTTATTATTGAACATAGTTTATCAAGTTAAATCTCTTAACTTATTAGGTATTAAAGATGAAAATAAACATGGTTATATTTATACTTTAACTCTTGTTTTAAATTATCTCGTTTTATTTATTCTTCTAAGAATATTTTTATAAAATGTGTAATTTCATATTATTCGATTAATGTAAGAAATGATTACCTGCCCGAAAAATATAGGATATGTTTCCTATATTTTTTAAAATTTTCTGTAATATTTTATTTAGATATGTTTTTAACAAGGTCAAATGTATACCCTTGTTTTTTCATGTTGTTTATGAATGTATCTAATGCAAGATAATTTCCTTTATTTTTAGGATGAAGTAAATATATAGCACCATTATGAACTCTTTTTGTTAATTCATTTAATGCTTTTTCTTTAGTTACATCATCAGCAAAATCTAAATAATCCGCACTATAAAAATATGTTTTATATCCTAAATCTTTCATTATTTGCAGGTGTCTAAAACTCCATTCACCTCTTGGAGGACGATATATTTTTTCCATTTGTTTTCCCGTTATTTTATTATATGCATCTTCTACATTTGTAATTTCTTTTACATATTCATCAAATTTTTGCCTATTAGCTAATTTAGGCATTGCTAGATGATTTGTTGTATGATTTGCTATGGTGTGACCTTTACTATCCATTTTTTTTATTAATTCAGCATTATCTTCTATGTATTTTCGGCAAAGGAAAAATGTTGCCTTTACACTATTTTTGTTTAAAACATCAACTATTTCCTTAACATACGTTTCATTACTTCCTTCATCAAAGGTTAGGTATAATATTTTTTTATCTTCACCTAAAAAGAATGTATTATATTTTTTGAGTTCATTAATATTCGCCCCACCTTTAGGGCGACTTTTATCTTTTTTATTATCACTCCACCAGCCCCTTAATGAATTATCCATTTTATCATATTCTTTTTTATAACTAAAATTATTTTCAATTACTTTGATAATACGGCTTGTTTCTGCTTTTATTCCTTTAGAATTTTTTACACTATAAATTAATTTATAAGTTCCTTTTTTATTTAATACTTTTCCTTTTATTTTTACGTTTTTAGTTAAATTAGTTTTATTATCATATGCTTTGTAACCCAGTTCTTTATATTTTTGATTTTCTTTTATTGTAATAGTGCTTTTCCCATTTAAAATAATCTTTGGAGTATTGTTTATACTTTTTAATAAAAAATTATAATAAATTAAAAAACTTATAGAAATAAAAATAATAATTATAATAATTTTTTTCATTAATTTCACCTAGACAAATATATGCGTAAAGGGAAAATATAATGCATTGCATTTTTTTAATGATTCATATATAATTAAGCTAAGGAGATGGTAAGGTATGAAAATTACTAAGAATATAAACCCTAATATATTTAGAGAGTATGATATTAGAGGTATATACGGTACCGATTTAAATGAAGACGTCGCATATACTATTGGTTTGGCTTTTGGTAGTTTTATACATGATTTGGGTGAAAGTAAAGTAGTACTTGGACACGATAACCGTGAAAGTCATAGTGAACTTTATCCTGCTTTGATGCAAGGAATATTAGATACGGGTATTAATGTATTAAGCTTAGGATTAGTAACAACACCAATGCATAATTTTGCAAAGATATATTACAATGTTAATGCCGGAATAATGGTTACAGCTAGCCATAATCCTAAGGAATATAATGGCTTTAAAATGTCCATTGAAAAGGAAAAATCTCTTTATGGCTTTGATTTAATTTCTTTTAAAAATTATCTAGAATGTTATGATTTTTATGAGGGACATGGCTGTATTATTGAAGAAGATGTTATGCCATTTTATATTGAAAATTTAAAAAATTCTTTAAATTTTGGTGACAAAAAGATTAAAGCAGTTGTTGATTGTGGTAATGGAACGGGTAGTGTATTTATTGAAAACATTTTAAAAATGTTTAATGTTGAATATGAACTATTATACTGTGAAAGCGATTCTAATTTTCCAAACCACATTCCCGATCCAGCTGTTAAAGAAAATATGATAGATTTAGGAAAAAAGGTAAAAGAACTTGGCTATGATGTTGGGCTTGCTGTTGATGGAGATGCTGATAGATGCGGTATGGTTTTAGAAGATGGTACATTTATTTCTGCAGATTTGATTATGCTTATATTTTATAGGTCTTTATCTTCTAAAATGAAGGTTCGCAAAGGTGTGTTTGATGTTAAATGTTCTAAATCATTAATTGATGAAATTATTAAATTAAATTTAGAACCTTGCATGAATAGAACGGGTAGTGTTTACTGCCGTGATTTTGTTAGAGAAAATGATTTATCGTTTGGCGGCGAATATTCTGGACATTTGTTTTTTAAAGATAGATATTTAGGATATGATGATGGTATATATGCTATATTAAGAATTTTAGAAATAATGTCCAATAATGGACTTAAAGCCAGTGAACTTTTAAAAAATATTAATAAATATTTTTCTACCGATGAATTAAAAATATCAGTTACTGATGATAATAAATTTAATATTGTAGATGGTGTTATTAAATATGCAAAAGAAAAAAAATATAAATATAGTTTAGTTGATGGAATTAGGGTTATATTTGATGATGGTTTTGCTTTAGTTAGAGCAAGCAACACAGGTCCTAATTTAACTGTTAGATATGAAGCTAATAATGGTAAAAGGTTAAAAGAAATTCAAAAAGAATTTACTAAAATTATTAATGATTTAAAATAAATCATTGTAATTTGCCACAATAGAATAAAGGCATTACGAGGCCATGGTAAGGCTTTAATCGGCGTTCAATTCGCCGTTGTGGCACCATTTTGATTATTTAGGAGAGTATATATGAAGAAAAAGGGATTTACTTTAATTGAATTACTTGCTGTAATTGCAATATTAGGTGTTATATTATTAATTATAGTTCCTAATATAACTAATATATTAAATCGTTCTAAAAATAAATTAAATAATGAACAGAAAAATGCAATTATAGAAAGTGCGAGAAGATGGGGAACTGGTAATTTATTACTCAAAGATGGTAATTTATATTATAATAATGCTATTAAAAGATATGTAACCATTGGTGAATTAAAAAAATATGGTTATTTAGAAGATAAAACTGTTAAAAATTTAGTTGATAAAAGTAATGTATCTGATGAAATTAAAATATGTATTAATTATAAGAATTATCAGAACGTATATTCTATTAATGATGATAATGAATGTTATAGTAATTATCCTGTTATGATGGCAAGAGATACATCCAAAGCCTTCTGGCAATCTACTTATAATAGTAAAATATCAACAGTAGATGTACTTACAAATAAAGATGTACCAAGTGATGCAGTAGCATCATGGGATGTTTCTGAAAAACAAAATAAATCAGTAATGGCTTGGATTATAAATGATACTGAAAATAGTGGAATGTATAAACTTTATATTGGTGGGGATGGAGGCGTTTCTGCACCTTCTGATTCATCTTCTATGTTTTATAAGTTTAGCAAAACAACATCGATGAATTTAACAAATTTGGATACTTCTAGAGTAACGGATATGAGTAATATGTTTTATGGTTGCATCAGTCTCACTAAACTAAACTTATGCTCATTTGATACAAGCAATGTAACAACGATGTCTGGTATGTTTGAGTTTTGCAGCAGTCTCACTAGTTTAGATGTAAGTAACTTTGATACAAGTAAAGTAACAGATATGCAATGGATGTTTGCTAGTTGCAAAAGTCTCACTAGTTTAAATGTAAGCAACTTTGATACAAGTAAGGTAACAGATATGGGGGGTATGTTTGCTAGTTGCAAAAGTCTCACTAGTTTAAATGTAAGCAACTTTGATACAAGTAAGGTAACAGATATGGGGGGTATGTTTGCTAGTTGCAAAAGTCTCACTAGTTTAAATGTAAGCAACTTTGATACAAGTAAGGTAACAGATATGGGGGGTATGTTTGCTAGTTGCAAAAGTCTCACTAGTTTAAATGTAAGCAACTTTGATACAAGTAAGGTAACAGATATGGGGGGTATGTTTTCTGGTTGCAAAAGTCTCACTAGTTTAGATGTAAGCAACTTTGATACAAGCAAGGTAACAGATATGG